>NZ_JBFUIC010000016.1:0-45474 GCF_056402075.1 Pseudomonas sp. P4_C3 | reverse complement strand
CGCAGGCTGGGGCTCAGCACCAGCTTGAGGCCTTCGCGCAGGTATTGCGGGCCGGACAGAACGGGGGCAGGCATGATGTGCTCCGAGCAAAGGGAAAACGCGCCGACCTTACCGGCTTTGCTTCATGTGCGAAAGCGCGGCAGTGGTATCGACATTCACTGTAACAAAGACGTCGATATCGTCGGTCAGATGGCATAGAGACCACCTATGAGCTGGATTGTTAATCCGTATTTCCTTAATCTTCGCCCCCTCGATACGCTGCACCCAATCTTTTTACAGGACGGTCGGGTTCAAGCCTTCCCCAAGTGCTTTCAACCGTTCTTTTTTATTCCAGCCGGCAATCCGGCGTTCCGCGCCAGGTGTTCCGGGCCGGTCAACAGGAGCAGGTCATGTCTGAAGTCCGTCATTCGCGAGTGATTATTCTCGGTTCCGGCCCTGCCGGTTACAGCGCCGCGGTCTATGCCGCCCGTGCCAACCTCAAGCCACTGCTGATCACCGGCATGCAGGCTGGCGGTCAACTGACCACCACCACCGAAGTCGACAACTGGCCGGGCGACGTCCACGGCCTGACCGGCCCGGCGCTGATGGAGCGGATGCGCGAGCACGCCGAGCGTTTCGAAACCGAGATCGTTTTCGATCACATCAATGCCGTGGACTTCGCCGCCAAGCCGTACACCCTGACCGGCGACAGCGCGACTTACACCTGCGACGCCCTGATCATCGCCACCGGCGCCAGCGCTCGTTACCTGGGCCTGCCATCGGAAGAAACGTTCATGGGCAAGGGCGTTTCGGCCTGCGCGACCTGCGACGGTTTCTTCTACCGCAACAAACCTGTGGCTGTGGTCGGCGGCGGCAACACCGCTGTTGAAGAGGCCCTGTACCTGGCCAACATCGCCAGCAAGGTGACCCTGATCCACCGTCGCGAAACTTTCCGCGCCGAGAAGATCCTGATCGACAAGCTGAATGCCCGTGTTGCCGAAGGCAAGATCGAGCTGAAGCTGAACGCGACCCTGGACGAAGTGCTGGGCGACAACATGGGTGTGACCGGTGCGCGCCTGAAGAACAACGACGGCAGCTTCGACGAAGTGAAAGTCGACGGCGTGTTCATCGCCATCGGCCACACGCCAAACACTTCGCTGTTCGAAGGCCAGTTGACCCTGAAAGACGGCTACCTTGTTGTGCAGGGCGGCCGTGACGGCAACGCCACCGCCACCAGCCTCGAAGGCATCTTCGCCGCCGGTGACGTGGCTGACCACGTGTACCGTCAGGCCATCACCTCCGCTGGCGCCGGTTGCATGGCGGCACTGGATGCCGAGCGTTACCTCGACAATCTGCAGAACGCTTGATTCTGCTTTCGTTGAAATGAAAAAACCGGCTTCGGCCGGTTTTTTATGGGCAACACAAATGCGCTCCTACAGGGGAGATATGCTTAGGCCAGTTTGGCCAGGCACGCCTCAAGGATGTCGAGCCCTTCCTCCAGCACCGTTGCCTCGATGGTCAACGGGGCCAGCAAGCGAATGATGTTCCGCGATTTGCCGCTGGGCATCAACAGCAGGCCCGCGTCCCGCGCCAGGGCCAGCAGTTGGGTCAATTGGGCCGGTGCGGGCGAGCCATCGGCGTTGATCAACTCGATGCCACGCATGGCGCCGACGCCGGTCAGGCGTCCCAGGTACGGCGTCAGGTTGTTCGCGCGCCAGGTTGCATGGCGGCCGACAATCGCTTCTTCCTGCTGTGTGCCCCAGGCATGCAGGTTGGCATCGGTCATTTCGTCCAGGGTTGCCAATGCCGCAGCGCAGGCTATGGGGTTGCCGGAGTAAGTGCCACCGAGTCCGCCCTTGGGCAAGTTGTCCAGCAGCGACTTGCGCCCGACCACCGCTCCCAGCGGCACGCCGCCGGCGATGCTTTTGCCGAGCAGGATCAAGTCAGGCTCGATACCCAGTCGCGAAAATGCAAAGCGTTGGCCGGTACGACCGAAGCCGGACTGGATTTCATCGGCGATCAGCACAATGCCCTTGTCGTCGCAGAACTTGCGCAGCGCCTGGGCGAATTCGACGTCCATGGCCAGGAAGCCCGCTTCGCCCTGCACCGGTTCGACGATAAAGCAGGCGACGTCTTCGACATCGATCTCAACGCTGAACAGGCGCTCCATGGCTTTAAGGGCTTCGCTGCAGCTGACGCCGTTATCCTGGCTGGGGAAGGGCAGGTGATACACCGGGCCCGGCAGCACGCCGACTTTCTGTTTGTAGGGCGCGACTTTGCCATTGAGGTTGAGGGTGGCCAGTGTGCGGCCGTGAAACGCGCCGTCGAAGGCGATGACTGCGCTACGGCCGGTGGCGCCACGGACGATCTTCAGGGCGTTTTCCGCCGCTTCCGCGCCGCTGTTGGTAAGCATGCCGCTGACCGGGTAACCCACCGGCATGAACGCACTGAGGCGATCCATCAGTTCGAGGTAAGGCGCATGGGGCGCTGCATTGAACGCGTAATGGGTCAGTCGGGTGGCTTGTTCGCGGATGGCTTCGACGATACGCGGATGGCAATGGCCGAGGTTCAACACGCCGATGCCGCCGACAAAGTCGATGTAGCGTTTGCCATCGGTGTCCCAGACCTCGGCGTTTTTGCCGTGGCTGAGCGTGACAGGGTGAACGATGTTGATCGACTGGCTGATGGTTTCGCTGCGCATGAATGACCGGCTCGGAAGAAGGAGGACTTCTTTTTATCTAAGCCGTGAGCGGTGGTAGGGGGCAAACGAAATAAAGTGGCCGGGTCAATCTTAAAAGTCGGGATGTGCTGTCGATCGTCTGTAGGAGCGAGCCTGCTCGCGATGGTCGTGAACGATAACACTGGGTGCCTGATGCCCCGCAGCGCTCTCAGGTTCATCGCGAGCAGGCTCGCTCCTACAATTTGAATCAGCGGCGGGTCAGTGGCTGTTGGGTGAATTTCACGCCAGCCAGACCATGGGCCATCAACGCGCGGATGTTGCCGTGATCGCTGCCTTCCGGCGTGGCAACAACCGAACGGTAATGCTCGCCGAAAGCCAGCAGGGCTTCTTCATCGCTCAAGCCTTCGAGCAACGCCAGACCCAGGGTCTTGCACGAGCCTTCGTTCTGCCCGGCCGCGTTTTCCACGCCACCATTGTTGAAAGCCTGAGGCTGGTAGTCGTAACCGGCAGCAATGAACGCCAGAGTATCGGCGAAGGCGTGTTCGCCGCTGTTGAGGCTGGCGCGCAGGGTGTTCAAATCACTCATTGGGTTTTCCTTTGGCGAACGCCGCCTGTTGTTCGGCGTTGGCTTCTTGCTGAAATTGGGCTTTCCACTCGGCGTACGGCATGCCGTAAACCACTTCGCGGGCTTCATCGAGGCTGACCTCGATCTGGCGTTCGTCAGCCGCCGCCTTGTACCACTTGGACAGGCAGTTGCGGCAGAAGCCCGAGAGGTTCATCAGGTCGATGTTTTGCACATCCTTACGGCTGTCGAGGTGGGCCACCAGCCGGCGAAAGGCGGCGGCTTCGAGTTCCAGGCGTTGTTGATCGGTCATGGCGGTCTCTGCGAGACAGCTTCAAGCGGCACGCTTGAAGCTGCAAGTTGGATGGCGGTGGCTGCAAGTTTACAGCCTGGCGCTTGTGGCTTGAAGCTAGCGGCTCGCTGCCAGCGTAATCGACACCGACTCGGCAAATCGCAGCGCGTGGGGCTTGTCGACCTCGACCTCGGCGTAGAGCACCGATGCGTTAGCCATCACCAGGTCGAGAATTTCCTGGGTCAGGCGTTCGAGCAGCGCAAAGCGGTTGCCTTCCACATGGGCAATGATCGCCTTGGTAATGGTCCGGTAGTTCAGCGYGTGATCGATGTCGTTGTCCCGCACCGCTTCCTGGGCTGCGTACAGGATGGTGAGGTTGATCAGCACATCCTGCTTGTTGAGGATTTCATCCTCGTTGATGCCGATGAAGGTACGCAGGCACAGGTCTTTGACCCGGATGCGTGCCATGCCTGGCTGAAGTTGTGGCATTGCTACTTGCTCCGTCCAATCAATTGCAGGAACTCCTGGCGGGTGTTGCTCGATTCGCGGAAGGCGCCGAGCATCACCGAGGTGTTCATGGTCGAATTCTGTTTCTCGACGCCGCGCATCATCATGCACATGTGCTGTGCCTCGATGACCACCGCGACGCCTGCCGCGCCGGTCACCTGTTGCACGGCGTCGGCGATTTGCCGGGTGAGGTTTTCCTGGATTTGCAGGCGCCGGGCGAACATGTCCACCAGCCGTGCGATCTTCGACAGGCCCAGCACTTTGCCGGTTGGAATATAAGCCACATGCGCCTTGCCGATGAAGGGCAGCATGTGGTGTTCGCAAAGCGAGTACAGCTCGATGTTGTCGACGATGACCATTTCATCGTTGTCGGAGGCGAACAGCGCGCCATTGACGATCTCTTCGACACTTTGCTCGTAACCATGGCAAAGGTACTGCATGGCTTTGGCCGCGCGCATCGGCGTATCGAGCAAACCTTCGCGGTTGGGGTTTTCACCGAGACCGATGAGGATCTCTCGATAATTCTGGGGCAGCGATAACGTCATGGAAAATCCTCGCGGGACACTTATTTGATGTGCCTTCCGCCGTTGACGGTCAGGGTGGTGCCGGTGACATAAGGGTTGTCGAGCAGATAGCGCAGGCTCTGGTAGATCACTTCACAGCCGGGTTCGATGCCCAGCGCGGACTTGGCCAGCACCTTGGCGCGGTAGGCCGCGTCGTCCTCAGGGTTGAACAGTAGCAGGGCTGGCGCGATCCCGTTGACCTTGATGGCCGGCGCGTACCTGGCGGCGAAGGACAGGGTCAGGCTGTCGAGCCCGGCTTTGCTGGCGCAATAGCCGATGTGCCTGCTACTGCCCTTGCGGGTCACGTCATCGCTGATGTGCACGATGTCTGCGGGGCTTGAGCGTTGCAGCAGGTCGGCGCAATGCAGGTTGATCAGGTAGGGCGCCAGCATGTGCACGCTGAACATGCGGGTGAACGCTGCAGCGTCGGTGTCCGGCGTTTCGGCCAGCCATTCGGAGGCGTTGTGGACAATCGCCCGTAAACAGTCGGTGTGGGTTTTCAGTTCGCTGATGAAGGCGAGGATCCCGGCCTCGCTGGCGAAGTCCGCGAACACCGCCGTGGCCCCCAGATCGCGCAGCGCTTGTACGCCGGGTCGTTCGCTGCGGTAGCTGAAAATCACGCGCTGGCCATCTTCCAGCAGTCGCCGGGCGCAATGCAGGCCGACACGCTGGCCGGCTCCGGTAATGAGGATGGGGGCTGCAGAAAAAGTCATGAACGGCTCGCGTCGCGGTGAGAACAAAACTATACCAGCGACGGGAGCGCTCTACCTATTGTGCGCAATATCAGTGGTTTTGGGTGGAGGGGGCGGCGGGCAAGCGGCGTACGGGCGTGCTGTTCAGCCAATTGGCCAGCAAACGGGTCGACAGTGGAATGAAGAAATACACCATCAACGGCGTCAGGCACAGGGTGCTGATGAACATGCGGAGCAGCAGCGCCATCTCACTCAGCAGCGACCCCAGCGCAAAGTTGAACAGCAGGGAAACCGGAAAGAACGCCAACCAGATTGCCACGGCCTGTTTCCAGCGCGGCGGGCGTTGACCGACGGCACCGAACCAGCCCTCGATGCCGCTGACCCGATGTTCTGTCGGGTGGGCGAACAACTCGCTGCCGCGTCCGAGCCAGGCGCTGCGCGAAGCGGAATACTCCCAGGCATGCAGGGTCTGCTCGTCGGCGAAGCGGAAGATAATCTGGCATTCGTCATCACCGGGCGGCGGTGCGAGTACTCCGGAGCCAAGGTAGCCAGGAAAGTCGGTGGCCAGTTGTTCGCCTTCGCGCAGCCAGGCGATCAGGTCTTGATAACGTCCATTGGCAACGCGGCGCGCAACCATCAGCGTGACGGGAGGGGTAGACATTGTGCATCTCCGTAGACATTTGCGTCGCTCCGGATAGGAACTTCGCCAGGCGCAGCGCCGGGGTAGTGGGCTGCGGCTTGAAACAAGCAAGGATTATTCCTCATTCTGCCGGTTTCGTCTTTGAGCGATTTTTTTCGATTATGAACTTGAATCGTTGTGGGGCAGAGGAGTTAAATGGGATCCCACCTGCACATGGACATACAATCCTAGATGCCTGTCCTCACTGACGTAGTTTCAGGTGTACCGCGGGCTGTCTCCCTTGAACAGGAACAGCTCTATCCGATTCGCGAGGTGGCGCGCCTGACAGGCGTCAATCCGGTCACGCTTCGAGCCTGGGAGCGACGTTATGGCCTGATTGTTCCAATGCGCACCGAAAGTGGGCATCGCCTGTATTCGCTGACCGATATCGAACGGGTTCGCGACGTCCTCGGCTGGGTCGAGCGCGGTGTAGTCGTCAGCAAGATCGGCAGGATCCTGGCCAAAACCCAGCCGCTCCAGGCGTTGTCGCACATTATCCCCAACAACCTCGTGGAAGCCGATTATGCACAGTGGCAGCAGCAGGTTCTTGCTGCGGTCAACGGGTTTGACGACATTCGGCTGGAGCAGGTCTACGGGCAAATCTTTTCCAGTCACGCCCTGCCGGTGGTGTTTCAGGACATTCTGATCCCTGTCTGGAAGCAATTGTTGCAACGACAGGACCAGTTCGGCGGGACCAGCGAGTGGCTGTTCCTGGATGGATTTTTGCGTTCCCGGGTGGTGCAGCGTCTGTTGTTGCTGCGAGACAAACAGCCGCCTCGGGTGGTCATCTGTGCCTTGGTTGGCCATTGCCGCGAGCTGGAACTGTTGGTCGCTGCCCTGTTTCTGAGTGCCGGGCCAGCGGCCGTTCGCGTGCTGAACATTGGTCAGCCGTTCGATGAGCTGGTGCTGACGTGTGAAAGGGTCAAGCCCTTGGCGCTGGTGTTGTTTTCCAATCATGTGCCGGCTCCCGAGTTGCCGCGGCGCTTGAATCGCCTGGCCATGAGTCTGGAGTGCCGATTGTTGTTGGCCGGTGATGCTTGCGATCTGGTACAGGAGAGCCTGGCCGGGTCATCGATCGGATGCCTGGGCAATGAAGGGGAGGTCATGAGCCAGCGTCTGAAGCAGTTCCTGGCGGGTAGTCTGGATACTTGAGGTTCAGAGGTGCAGCGCGGGATGAGTCAACCGATGTTGTTGCAGGATGAACTGGCGCAGGCGCTCGGTTTCGTCCGTATCGCTCTGGCTCAGTTGATAGGCATAGAAGCCCTGTTCGTTTTCTTTCTCGAAAGTGCCACGCAAGGCAATCCGCTCATAGCCTGACGGGCTGAACCACAAGGCGAAATGCTTCGGCGGCTTGGTCTTGTTGCGAACCTCCAGCAAAACCCCTTTGCACGACACTTCGTGCACCCAGAGGGTGCCTGTTTGACCCTTGGCGTTTTCCAGTGCTACCGGTTCGTCCAGTACCAGGCGCCAAGGCCGGACCATCGGTCCGTCTTCATAGATGCTCGGCACGCCGAGGCGCAGGTGTAGCGCATGGAACTCGTCTTCCACCAGGTGCAGGGGGAAGGTCATTTGCTGGTTTTCGAAGGTGGCTTGAATGGTCACCTGCTCATGGGCCGCCAGGCGGGTGAGCAGGTCACGAATTTGCGATCCCCCGTTGACGAGCAGGCTCGACGTCGCGTCCCGCACATTGAGTTGCGGGTTGTGTTGCATGCTCTGGATGAAATCCAGCTCATCCTGGGTCAGGAGTGCGTCGCGTTGCATGGCCAGCTCAAAAGATATAGTTACAAAGTCAGCGGTGATTGTAGTTACTGACCATTAATTCTTGATTTGGTTTTTGCCGTTCGTCGCCTTGAGCGCCGTCAGTTCGGCCTGGAGTTCAGCCAACTGCGCTTCAAGCTGTGTCACGCGCTGTTGTGTCTTGACCTGCGCGGTGACATCTTTCTGCACGCCGACAAAGTAGGTTTGCCCGTCCGCTGGATTTTTCACCGTTGAAAGGGACAGCTCGTTCCAGAACGGTGTGCCGTCCTTGCGGTAGTTGCGCAGTATTTCCCGGCAGGATCCTTCACGGTTCAAGGCGTCGCGAATCAACGGCAGGGCTTCCTGGTCGCGGTCTCCCGACTGCAGGAAGCGGCAATCCTGATAGAGGATTTCTTCGCTGGAGTACCCCGTCAGGCGTTCGAACGCGGGGTTGACGTAAATGAGGATTTTGTCCTGATCGCCTTCCTTTTCCGCAATCACGATACCGTCGTTGGAGGTGTTGATAGCCATTTGCAGCAGTTGCGCATTAATCATCGGAGGATCCTTTCCTGATTGATTGTCGATTGCATTCTAAAAGAACAATCACGACCGTGCTGTTAATATCCGGGTCTTTTACTCGGATTCAGGATCAGATTGATGAAAGTCGCCATCATTTCCGGCTCGGTGTACGGCACGGCCGAAGAAGTTGCCCGCCACGCCGCCAGCCTGTTGAAAGCCGCCGGTTTCGAAACCTTTCACAACCCGCGTGCGACCCTCGCCGATCTCCAGGCGTTCGGCCCCGAAGCCTTTCTGGCGGTGACCTCGACCACCGGCATGGGTGAGCTGCCGGACAACCTGCAACCGCTGTATTCGACCATTCGCGACCAGTTGCCAGCGGCCTGGCGCGGTTTGCCGGGCGCGGTGATCGGATTGGGTGATGCGAGTTATGGCGATACTTTTTGTGGCGGCGGCGAGCAGATGCGCGAATTGTTCGGAGAGCTGGGCATTCGCGAAGTACTGCCAATGCTGCGGCTGGATGCCAGCGAGAGCGTGACCCCCGAGACGGACGCCGAGCCCTGGCTGGCGGACCTGATCAACGCACTGCGCGCCTGATCGTTGCCCCGGCATCCTTGCCAGTCAGGGTTCTGACAGTACGGTAAAAAACTGCCTGTCAGACCATCGCTGGCGCCGGTCGTTTGACATGGATCCAGGGTGGCTGGGCGACTGACTCGCAGGGCCACAAAGCTGGCTGCGAATGCAAGTACACGAACCTCAAGGGGTGACTAGACTCGGTAAACATAGGAAACACTCCATCATAAAAACACCGAGGTTCCTTGCCGTGACTGTCGCTCCTGTCCAATCGCCACACAGAGTCAAACACCAGGTCAGTGCTGCCGAGTGGCAGACCCGCGTCGACCTGGCGGCTTGTTATCGCCTGGTCGCTCAACACGGCTGGGATGACCTGATCTTCACCCATATCTCCGCCAAGGTGCCTGGCACCGAAGATTTCCTGATCAACCCGTTCGGGTTGATGTTTCATGAAATTACCGCGTCGAGCCTGGTCAAGGTGGATCAGGCCGGCAACAAGCTGATGGACAGTCCTTACGAGATCAATCCGGCGGGATACACCATCCACAGCGCCGTGCATGAAGTTCGTCACGATGTCGTCTGCGTGCTCCACACCCACACCGCTTCAGGGGTGGCGGTGTCGGCACAGAAGCAGGGCGTTTTGCCGATCAGCCAACAGTCGTTGTTCGTGCTTTCCAGCCTGGCCTACCACGCCTACGAAGGCGTGGCGCTCAACCATGAAGAGAAAGTGCGGCTGCAGGCCGACCTCGGTGAAAACAATTTCCTGATGCTGCATAACCACGGTCTGCTGACCTGCGGCAGCACCATCGCCGATACGTTCCTGATGATGTTCACCTTTCAGCGTGCCTGCGACATTCAGGTCATGGCGCAAAACGGTGCCGCTGAACTGATCGCCATCGAACCGCGGATTCTGGCCGGCGCCAAAGCCATGATCGCGGGTGTCACCAGAAGTGCTCAAGGCATGGGCGGAGCGCTGGCGTGGCCGGCGCTGCTGCGCAAACTCGATAAACTGGACCCGGGCTATAAACTCTGATGGAACTCGCCGAGATCCCTCTGTGTGTCTGGCGCAAGCGCAGCCAGACGTTCATCTTTCGTGACCAGAGCATCCGTTACTGGACAGCAGGGCAGGGTGAGCCACTGTTGCTCATTCACGGCTTTCCGTCCGCCAGTTGGGACTGGCATTACCTGTGGCAGCCTTTGACCCAGCGGTTTCGCGTGATCGCTTGCGACATGCTGGGCTTCGGCGATTCAGCTAAACCTGCGAATCACGAATACAGCCTGCTGGAGCAAGCGGATCTGCAACAGGCACTGCTTGAACACCTGAATGTCGAACAGCCGGTGCACCTGTTTGCCCACGATTACGGCGACAGCGTGGCCCAGGAACTGCTGGCCCGGCATTACGAGTCGCGGGTGGAGCTGGCCAGTTGCGTGTTTCTCAATGGCGGGTTGTTTCCGGAAACCCATCGCCCGGTATTGATGCAAAAACTCTTGCTCAGCCCTTTGGGCTGGATCATTGGCCGTGCCTTCAGCCGTGATGGCCTGGTGAGAAGCTTCCGGCAGATTTTCGGTCCGCAAACCCGTCCCAGTGAAAGCCAGATGGATGACTTCTGGAGCCTGGTCGAAAGCCAGCGCGGGCCACGGATCATGCACAAATTGATCGCCTACATCCCGGAGCGACGCGTCTGGCGCAACCGCTGGGTGAGCGCGATGCAACGCGGTGAAGTGCCGCTGCGAGTGATCGACGGCGGGGTCGATCCGATCTCCGGCGTGCACATGGTCGAGCGTTACCGGGAACTGATCCCGAAGGCGGACACGGTGGTGTTGCCCGACATTGGCCACTACCCACAGATCGAGGCGCCCTGCGAGGTGCTCAAGCACTACCTGGCGTTTCGCGATCAACTGCTCTTGCCGTCGCGCAAGGTGGCGTGTTCCTGATTCGTAGCGTTGAACCTGTTCTGCTTCTGTGGCGAGGGAGCAAGCTCCCTCGCCACAGGGGGCGCGTCATCCTGTCCGACGCGATCATCATCCCCCAGCCTTATCGCCCACCATTCAGCCTCCCCCTTGTTCATTGTGACCCGCTGCGCAGTGCCTGAAACTCGGACTCATTGTCCCCTGGCCTGCTGGAGTCCCCCATGAATGAGTCTGTGCGCTTCGAAGATAAAGTCGTGATCATCACCGGAGCCGGTGGCGGCCTGGGACGGGCGCATGCACTGCTGTTCGCCAAACAGGGCGCCAGGGTGCTGGTCAACGATCTTGGCGGCTCGGCCCAGGGTGAGGGCGCCAACGCCTCGGCCGCCGACCGCGTGGTGGCGGACATTCGCGAGGCTGGTGGCATCGCCGAGGCCAACCACGACTCGGTCACTGACGGTGACAAACTGGTCCAGCACGCTCTGGACGTCTTCGGTCGAGTCGACGTAGTGGTCAACAATGCCGGGATCCTGCGTGACAAGACCTTCCACAAAATGGATGACGCCGACTGGGACCTGGTTTACCGCGTCCACGTCGAAGGTGCCTACAAAGTCACCCGCGCCGCCTGGCCGCACATGCGCGAGCAGAACTACGGCCGGGTGATTTTCACCGCGTCGACCTCGGGCATCTATGGCAACTTCGGCCAGTCCAACTACGGCATGGCCAAGCTCGGTCTCTATGGCCTGACCCGCACCCTGGCCATCGAAGGCCGCAAGAACAACATCCTGGTCAACGCCATCGCCCCCACTGGCGGCACGCGCATGACCGAAGGCCTGATCCCGCCGCAAGTCTTCGAACAGCTCAAGCCGGAACTGGTCAGCCCGCTGGTGGTGTACCTGGCCAGCGAGGACTGCCAGGAAACCTCCGGACTGTTTGAAGTCGGCGGCGGCTGGATGGGCAAGGTCCGCTGGGAGCGCAGCCTCGGTGCCGGGTTCGATCCTCGGACGGGTTTCTCCCCGGAAGACGTGGCGGCGCACTGGCAGCAGATTTGCGACTTCGAAGGCGCGGCGCATCCGAAGGACAACATCGAAGCGTTGAAGGAAATGATGGGGAATTTGCAGAGATATACGCTCTGATACTGCCGGCAAGGTCACATTGATTGACCTTGCCGGTTGTTGCATTTGTCGGCTGGGAGCCGTTTGTTACCGATCAGCCGGGAAAGTATTTGACTACCAGTGCCTTCAGATTGGCGGCTGTTTGCACGTCCATTTTTCCGTCGAAGTTTTCCGGGCGAAAATGCATCTGGAATGCCCGCACCAACTGTTTAAAACCGCCTTCCGTTGACGCGCCCGAAACATCGTATCCATAGGTTTTGAACAGCCCAAGCAATTCGCTTCGGGCTGGTACGCCCGATGTGGTGTATTGGCGCAGATACTCGTCCCTAGTGGTTGCATCGAACCAGGCTCCGACGCCTTTCAAGTACAGCGCTTGCCAGGGAAACATCGGCCCCGGGTCACTCTTGCGGCCGATCGAAACATCGGAGTGGCCCAAAACCTTCGTCGGCGTGATATCCGGGTAGCGCTTGAGGATGTTCAGGGCCAGTTGTTCAATCGCAGCGATCTGCTCGGGGTGATACGGCGGAAAGGTGAATTCGCCGTTGTTGTCAGTCGCCAGGTTGACGACTTCAATGCCGATGGACGTGTCATTCAAATTGCTGCGGTTGCCCCACTGACTGACGCCCGCGTGCCAAGCGCGATGGTTTTCATCCACCAGGTTGAAAACTTCCTGCCCGGTATGACCGGCGCTCAGGTAACTGGGGTCAGTGATATCTGGAATCAGATAGTGCGCGCTGACATACGGGCCGGTCAGGGCACTGACAGAACTTGAAAAGTTAGCGGCCGTGTAGTGAAGAATCAGAAAGTGTATTCGACTGTTGAAGCTTCGGATTGAGCGATACTGGTTGTAGTTGATGGATTTCATGGTTGCACTCGCAATAAGTAAGTTTGAAGCCGGACGAAAATAAAAATCGTGCGCCGACTTGTTGTTCAACTTAATGGCTCGAGTGCTTTTGGTGTTTACCTTTGGCTGTAGGCGCTTTCTGAAAAAAATGTAGGCGCGCTAAGTTTTTTCTGGATGCTCAGGGGGGACTGACGGGCAGCCGTTACTCATCAAAAAACATCGCCCATAAAAAAGGCCGCTGCAAACGCAGCGGCCAAGGTAAGACGTTGGATCAGGAGCTACAAATCAACGTCAGTGAACGCGGGGCGATGAACCGAATCCTCAATTCATCTGAAATCTTTCATCACGGCACAGGCGGGTACATCGTGCCTGCGGTGGTTTACCGTGACAGCCAGGCAAGAATAAGCCCTTGGTGTCGTAGGAAAAATACCAATTACGGACATGCACTGTTGCAACCCCGGCAACAGTCAGGATTCGGCTGCTCGTCCTCTGGGTGATGACCCTGTGCCGGTCATCCTTTAGAGGTACACCACGAATACCTCCTTGGTGCGCTTATCGACCCCGGTGCCCGGCAGTAGGGTGAGGCCTTCTGTCACTCACCGGGGAAGACGCATGACAAAAACAACAATGCGCGCCATCTTCACACCACAGGCGCTGGCGGCTGCGGTTGCATTGGGCTGCTGTGCCCAGGCACAGGCCATTTCGTTCAACATTGGGGAAATCGAGGGGACGTTCGATTCCTCGCTGTCGGTCGGCGCGAGTTGGGGCGTGCGTGATGCGGATAACGCCCTGGTGGGCACCGTCAACGGCGGTTCCGGCCAGTCTTCGACCGGCGACGACGGGCGATTGAATTTCAAGAAGGGTGAAACCTTCTCGAAAATCTTCAAGGGGATTCACGACCTCGAACTGAAGTACGGCGACACCGGTGCGTTTGTGCGTGGCAAGTACTGGTACGACTTCGAACTGAAAGATGAGAGCCGGCCATTCAAGGACATCAGCGATCACAATCGCAAAGAGGGCGCCAAGTCTTCAGGCGGACAAATCCTCGACGCTTTCGTCTATCACAACTACTCCCTCGCCGATTTGCCGGGCACGGTCCGCGCCGGCAAGCAGGTGGTCAGTTGGGGCGAAAGTACTTTCATCGGCAACTCGATCAACAGCATCAACCCGGTCGACGTGTCCGCGTTCCGTCGACCGGGGGCAGAGATCAAGGAAGGCCTGATTCCGGTCAACATGCTGTTTGCCTCCCAGGGGCTGACGGACAAATTGACGGTCGAAGGCTTCTATCAACTGGAGTGGGACCAGACGGTTGTCGATAACTGCGGCACCTTCTTCGGCGTCGATGTGGTGGCCGATGGTTGCAACAAGGGTTACACCGTCGCCAACCCGGCCATTGCACCGCTGCAGCCGATTGCTGCTGCCTTTGGCCAGGGCTTCGAAGTCAGCAAGGAGGGGGTGATCGTTCCCCGTGGTGGCGACCGCGATGCCCGGGACTCCGGACAGTGGGGGACGGCATTGCGCTGGCTGGGGGACGACACCGAGTACGGCCTGTACTTCATGAACTACCACAGCCGCTCACCGAATGTCGGGACCACCACCGCTGGCCCCGGTACGCTGGCAAGCCTTCCGGGGATCGTTGCCGCCGCCAACCGCATCGCGCCCGGCAGCGGTTCGGGCCTGGCCCAAAGTGTGATGCTCGGTCGTGGCCAGTATTACCTCGAATACCCGGAGGACATCCGCCTCTACGGCGCGAGCTTCTCCACCACGTTATCCACCGGCACCGCGTGGAGCGGCGAAATCAGCTACCGCCCCAACCTCCCGGTGCAGGTCAACACCAATGACCTGACCCTGGCCATGCTCAATCCGATTGCAGGTGGTGCGGCATCGCCCATCGCCACTACACCGGGGGCCGACAACAAAGGCTACCGCCGCAAGGAGGTGACGCAGGTCCAGAGCACCCTGACGCATTTCATCGATCAGGTCGCGGGTGCGGATCGCCTGACCCTGGTGGGCGAGGCGGCGGTGGTTCGGGTCGGCGGCCTGGAGCCGCGCACCAAACTGCGCTACGGCCGCGACTCGGTGTTTGGTCAGTATGGTTTCGGCGGTGATACCGGCGGCTTCGTGACCTCGACGTCGTGGGGTTATCGCGCCCGGGCCATTCTCGATTACAACAACCTGATCGCCGGGATCAATTTCAGACCCAACCTCTCGTGGTCCCACGACGTTTCCGGCTTTGGCCCCAACGGTCTGTTCAACGAAGGCGCCAAGGCCATCAGCCTCGGTGTCGACGCGGACTATCGCAACACCTATACCGCGAGCCTCAGTTACACCGACTTTTTCGGCGGGGACTACAACGTCCTCACTGACCGTGACTTCGTGGCGTTGAGCTTTGGTGTGAACTTCTGATCTGGCTGAAAAGGATGAATTCAATGCGCAAGATGATTCTGCAATTGGGCACCGTTCTGGCCCTGAGTCTGCTGGCTGCCAACGTGATGGCCGCGGTGTCGCCGGAAGAAGCCAACAAGCTCGGCACCAGCCTGACCCCACTCGGTGCCGAGAAGGCCGGTAATGCCGATGGCTCGATTCCGGCCTGGACCGGCGGCATCCCGAAAAACGCTGGTGCGGTGGACAGCAAAGGTTTCCTGGCTGACCCGTTCGCCAACGAAAAGCCGTTGTTCGTGATCACCGCGGCGACCGTCGACAAGTACAAGGACAAGCTCTCCGACGGCCAGATCGCGATGTTCAAGCGCTATCCAGAGACTTACAAGATTCCGGTCTATCCCAGCCACCGCACCGTGGCGTTACCGGCGGAAATCTATGAGTCGGCCAAACGCAGCGCTCTGAACGTAACACCGATCAATGACGGTAACGGTCTGGCGAACTTCACCGGTAATCGCTACTACGCGTTCCCGATTCCGAAGAATGGCGTGGAAGTGATCTGGAACCACGTCACGCGTTACCACGGCGGCAATCTGCGCCGCACCATCACCCAGGCGACACCGCAGTCCAATGGCGATTTCACCGTGATCCGCTTCAAGGACGAGGTCGCCGTGCCGTCGTTGCTCGGTGATTTGAAACCGGGCAGCGACGATAACGTCCTCAACTACTTCAAGCAGGAAGTGACCGCACCGGCGCGGCTGGCGGGCAACGTGTTGCTGGTCCACGAGACCCTCGACCAGGTCAAGGAGCCGCGCAAGGCCTGGATCTACAACGCTGGACAGCGCCGGGTACGGCGTGCGCCACAGGTCGCTTATGACGGCGTCGGCACCTCATCCGACGGCCTGCGCACTACCGATAACTTCGATATGTTTTCCGGCGCACCGGATCGCTACGACTGGAAACTGATCGGCAAGAAGGAGATGTACATCCCCTACAACAGCTACAAGCTCGACTCGCCAGACCTCAAATACACCGATGTGATCAAGGCCGGGCACATCAATCAGGACCTGACTCGCTATGAGTTGCACCGGGTCTGGGAAGTCGTCGCCACGGTCAAGCCGAGCGAGCGCCACGTGTACGCCAAACGCCACATGTACATCGATGAAGACAGCTGGCAAGTGGCGCTGGCCGACCACTACGACGGGCGTGGCCAGCTTTGGCGCGTCGCCGAAGGGCATGCCCAGTTCTACTACGATCACCAGGTGCCGACCTACACCGTCGAAGCGCTGTATGACCTGATTGCCGGCCGCTATATCGCCCTGGGAATGAAGAACGAAGAGAAGCGCAGCTTCGAATTCAACATCGATGCAAAAGCGGGGGACTACACGCCAGCAGCCTTGCGTAGTACGGGGGTTCGGTAGGTTTCCTACAGACTCTTAAACAAAAGGGTGACTTCGCGGTCACCTTTTTTATAGGGGTTGATCAGTGTGTTGAATACTTCTTCAACAAGCGCTCGGGAGGGGACTAGGGTGGCGCCAGAATTATAAAAAAGGCGCATCACTATGACTGCAATGACGCACTGTCTGGACCGCCCCGGTTTCCTGCCCCGACTGTCGTCCCATCATCTGTCCCGCGAGCGGCTGATCGAGCCCATGCTGGTCTCGACTGCGCGGGTGAAGTTACTTTGCGCGCCGGCCGGTAGTGGCAAGAGCGCGTTGCTCACCGAATGCCTGCTGCGGGCGCCGGAGCACTCTCGGGTCTGTTGGCTGCCGCTGGCGGGGGCGTCGTTGAGTGCAGCCGATTTTCTGTTGCGCCTGACGCAAGCGCTGGGTCTGCCCTCGGCGGATGAGCCCGGGCTGCTGGCGCATCTGGCCCGATTACAGGCGCCGACCTGGCTGTTTCTGGATGATTACTGCCGCGCACCCAATCCGGAACTCGACCGGATGCTCGATCGCCTGTTGGCCGTCGCCAGCCCGGCGCTGACCTGGTGGCTGAGCTCCCGTCGACGACCATCCTGCAATTGGCCGCGGCTGCTGCTGGATGATGAGTTGTACGAGTGCGAAGGCCGGACGCTGGCGTTTACCGAGGCCGAGGTCGGGCAGTTGCTCGGTCATGTCGAGCCGACCCTCGCGGCACAAACCGCCAAAAGGGTAGTTGAGCGCAGCGGTGGCTGGTGCGCTGGCGTGCGGATCGCGTTGCTCAATGGTTGTCCGTGGTCTGGTGAACAGGGGCGTTCGGCGACGCTGCTCGATTATCTGCAGCATGAGTTGTTCAACACCTTGCCGCCGGAGTTGGTTGAAGTCTGGCAGGTGTTGGTTCATCTGCCACGCTTCAACGCCAGCCTGTGCGAGCATCTTTTCGGTACGGGTGAGGGCGCACAGTGGCTGCACGCGTTGCAGGAAATGGGCTGCTTCATTGAACCCAGGGAGGACTCCGTCGAGTGGTTGCGGATCTTCGAGCCATTGGCCCGGGCGATGCGTGAAGAGCCGACCCCGGCCGGGCGATCCTGGCATCGCCGCGCGTGCCAATGGTTCAGCACCGAAGAAGACTGGCAAGGTGCGTTCGAGCAGGCTCTGTTGGCGCAGGAGTTCGAAGTGGCGGTCAGCCTGTTGCAGCACTTCAGCTTCGAGCATTTGTTCCGGCGTGAAAATGCTTGTCTGTTGTTGAATCTACACGAGCGTCAACAGGCTGAGCTGACCCTTGTTACACCGCAATTGGTGGGACTGGTTACTGCGGCGTTGTTGTTTGCCGGGCGCTTCGATCATGCTGCCGTGTGCATTGAGCAACTGGCTCGATTTGCCCCACAGCCTACGCAAAAACTGCAACGGCAACTGCTGGCACGCTGGCAGGCGCAACAGGGCTGGTTGCTGCATTTGCAAGGCCGCATGGAGGCGGCCCGTGCGCACTTTCTCGATGCGCTGGCCGAGTTGAGCGTCGATGCCTGGCCGGTGCGATTGTTGTGCCTGTCGGGTCTGACCCAGCAGGCCTTGCTCAACGCCGAACTCGATGCGGCGCAGACGTTCAATCGTGAGGCGCTGTGTCTGGCGCGCGCCCAAGGCTCGCTATTGTTCGAAGGGCTGCTTGAACTCGATCACGCGCAGTTGCTGGAGATGCGCGGTGCGCCCCGACGTGCCGAGAGCTTGTTGGCTGAAGTTTTTGACCTGTTGTCCCGACAGGCTGATCGACCGACGCCGTTATTGGGGCGAATTGCCCTGCGGCGAGGGCGGTTGGCCCTCTGTCAGGGACAAGATGAGTTGGCCGCCGGTTTCTTCCAGTCCGGCCTGGAGGACTGCCTGCAAAGCCAGGACAAGCACGCGCTGTATGGCTTTCTCGGGCAAGCGCAGATGGCCGCCAATCAGCGCGATTACGCCCTTGCGTTTGATCGTTTGCGCGAAGCCGAACGCGTGATGCAGCAGCGCCAGATTCCCGATACGGTGTATCGCGGGGTGCTGCTGCAAATCAGCAGTCATTTCTGGTTGCAGCAAGGGCGACCGGAGTTGGCCTGTGAAGCGCTGACCCGTGTCTTGCGTCACTATCGCGGGCCTCGTGCACGCCAGGCGCCACCGGCCACGCTTCAACTGATTGCCCGTATCGAGTACCAATTGGTGTTGGCGCAGATGCATTTGCAACAGACGCAAAAGCCGCTGGATCGGCTGCAGGAGTTGCTCGATCACGCGCAACGGCATGCCATGCTGGCGCTGGAAACGGAATTGCATTTGGCGATCAGCGAAGTGGCGGACCTGACCGCGGAGCCCAGTCTGGCCAGGGCGGCTTTGGAGGCGGGCCTGGCGCTGGTGAAGCGTTGTAATGGGCAACAGGCGTTGCGTGAACTGGGGCTGCGCCAGCCGAACTTGCTCAGCCGTTTGCGCGGGGAAGAGTCGGTGACGGCCATGCTCGCCGATGTCAGCCCGCTGAGTACCCGGGAGATTGAGGTGCTGGGTCTCATTGCCCAAGGCAGTTCCAATCAGCAAATTGCCGAGCGACTGTTCATCTCCTTGCATACGGTGAAAACCCACGCCCGGAGAATCCACAGCAAATTGGGGGTTGAGCGTCGGACGCAAGCCGTGGCGATGGGCAAGAAGCTGGGGCTGATCCTGCCCGTCTGATCAGCGCCGTTGCGTTCAGGTTGTCAATGCGTCTGGCTGATAACCCATGCGCCAACTCACTGCTCGTGTGGCAGACAGCAAACGCTGCGCCGCGGGACCGTTTTCATCGGCATGGAACAGCGAGGTCGGCCCGACCACGGTCAGTACTGCCGCAATCTTGCCCATGGCGTTGAATACCGGCGCCGACAAGGCATCCACACCGGGCATCAACAATCCATGCACATGATGCAGGCCCCGTTGGCGGATCTGTTCGCACATCGTCGTGTACGCCTGATCATCCGCCAAGCTGTGGGTGGCGCTGCTCTGCAACTCCTGATCGCGCAGGTCCACGGTTTCACGCCTGGGCAGGTAGGCGCCAAATACCAGTCCCGTCGAAGAACTGAGCAATGGCAACACCGAGCCCAGTTGTGTCACCACCGTCACCGCACGCACCGCCGGTTCGATATGCACCACGGTCGCGCCCTGGTTACCCCATACCGCCAGAAAACAGGTTTCGTTCAAGTCGTCACGCAACTCGGACAAGGGCAGGGCGGCAACTTTCAGCACGTCCATACTGTTGAGTGCCGCCAACCCTACGCGCAAGGCTTCGCGGCCCAGGCCGTAATGGTTGGTGGCGGCGTTCTGTTCGGCAAAACCGCTGGCGATCAAGGCCTGCAAATAGCGGTGAACCTTGCTCGCCGGCATCTGCACGTGTTCAGCCAGGCGCGACAGCGAAGTCGAGGGCGACAACTCGGCCAGAGCCTTGAGGATGTCGGTGCCAACCTCAGCCGAGCGGACTTTCTGTTTGCCGTTGCTGTCGCTGGTAGGTTTTTCCATGGTGGCGGTTTGATCCTGTAACGAATGGGCGTCTTTATAGCTTGACGGTCAATACCAATCAAATTACGTTATGCGTAATCTAATTACGATAAAAATAACCGAGGCTGGCCAGTAACTCTTCCAAAGGGTGACCGGCATTGCCGACTCCCTGTTCAGGAGGCTCCATGAACCCCGATTCAACGACGCCAGCGCTGGCCTACCTGTCAGGCTTCGGCAACGAATTCAGCAGCGAAGCGTTGCCCGGCGCACTGCCCGCCGGCCAGAACTCCCCGCAAAAAGCCCCGTACGGCCTCTACACCGAACTGTTCTCCGGCACGGCGTTCACCATGCCGCGCAGCGAGGCGCGGCGCACCTGGATGTACCGCATCCAGCCGTCGGCCAATCACCCGGCATTCGTCAAACTTGACCGGCAACTGGCCGGCGGTCCGCTGGGTGACGTGACCCCCAATCGCCTGCGCTGGAACCCGTTGGAGATTCCTGCCGAGCCGACCGATTTCATCGACGGTCTGGTGAGCATGGCGGCCAACTCGGGCGCGGAAAAACCGGCCGGGATCAGCATCTACAACTACCGCGCCAACCGTTCCATGGAGCGTGTGTTCTTCAACGCCGACGGCGAGATGTTGCTGGTGCCTGAACTGGGGCGCCTGCGCATTGCCACCGAACTCGGCGTGCTTGAACTGGAACCGCTGGAAATTGCCGTACTGCCACGCGGCCTTAAATTCCGCATCGAACTGCTTGACCCGCAAGCCCGCGGTTATGTCGCCRAAAACCATGGCGCGCCGCTGCGTCTGCCGGACCTGGGGCCGATTGGCAGCAATGGCCTGGCCAATCCGCGGGACTTCCTGACCCCGGTGGCGGCCTACGAAAACCTGCAACAACCGACCACGCTGGTGCAGAAATTCCTCGGCCAGTTGTGGGCGTGCGAGCTTGATCATTCGCCGCTCAACGTGGTTGCCTGGCACGGTAATAACGTGCCGTACAAATATGACCTGCGCCGTTTCAACACCATCGGCACCGTCAGTTTCGATCACCCTGATCCGTCGATCTTCACGGTATTGACCTCGCCAACCAGCGTCCACGGCCTGGCCAACCTCGACTTCGTGATCTTCCCGCCGCGCTGGATGGTGGCCGAGAAAACCTTCCGCCCGCCGTGGTTCCATCGCAACCTGATGAACGAATTCATGGGTTTGATCCAGGGCGAATACGACGCCAAGGCTGAAGGTTTTGTACCCGGCGGTGCTTCGTTGCACAGCTGCATGAGCGCCCACGGTCCCGACGGTGAGACTTGCACCAAAGCGATCAACGCTGACCTCAAGCCGGCGAAAATCGACAACACCATGGCGTTCATGTTCGAAACCAGCCAAGTGTTGCGCCCAAGCCGTTTCGCCCTCGATTGCCCACAACTGCAAAATACCTACGACGCCTGCTGGGCTACGCTGCCCGCCACTTTCGACCCGACCCGGAGATAACCCATGACGCAGACTTCCATCACTCGCAGCTGGGTTGCGTCCGCCAACGGCCACGCGGACTTCCCCCTGCAAAACCTGCCGCTGGGCGTGTTCAGCCTCAATGGCTCGGCACCGCGCAGTGGCGTGGCCATTGGCGAGCATATCTTTGATCTGCAAGCGGCCCTTGAAGTCGGGTTGTTCGATGGCGCCGCGAAGGCTGCGGTCGAGGCTACTTGTTGCGGCCAGTTGAATGCGTTCTTCGAACTGGGCCGCGAGGCCCGTGTGGCCCTGCGTGAACGCTTGCTGGAACTGTTCGCCGAAGGCAGCACCCTGCACGGCAAGATCGAAGCCCAGGGCGCAAAACTGCTGCCGCTGGCGGTGGATTGCGAGATGCACCTGCCGGCGAAAATCAACGATTACACCGATTTCTACGTCGGCATCGAGCACGCGCAGAACGTCGGCAAACTGTTCCGTCCCGACAACCCGCTGCTGCCGAACTACAAGTACGTGCCAATCGGCTACCACGGTCGTGCGTCGACCATTCGCCCATCCGGTACTGACGTCCGCCGCCCGAAAGGCCAGACGTTGCCGGCCGGTCAGAGCGAACCGACGTTTGGCCCTTGTGCGCGCCTGGACTACGAACTGGAGCTGGGCATCTGGATCGGCCAGGGCAACGACATGGGCGACTCGATTGCCATTGGCGACGCCGCCAATCACATCGCCGGTTTCTGCCTGCTCAATGACTGGTCGGCACGGGACATCCAGGCCTGGGAATACCAGCCGCTGGGGCCGTTCCTGTCGAAAAGCTTCATCACCAGCATCTCGCCGTGGGTGGTCACCGCCGAAGCACTGGAGCCGTTCCGTCGTGCCCAGCCTGCGCGTCCGCAAGGCGATCCGCAGCCGCTGCCGTACCTGCTCGACAAGCGCGATCAGGCCGCTGGTGCGTTCGACATCGAACTGGAAGTGTTGCTGCTCACCGAGGCCATGCGCGAGCAGAACCTGCCAGCCCATCGCCTGACCCTGAGCAACACCGGGCACATGTACTGGACCGTGGCACAAATGGTCGCGCACCACAGCGTCAATGGTTGCCAATTGCAGGCTGGGGACTTGTTCGGCTCGGGCACGTTGTCGGGACCGCAGAGCGGTCAGTTCGGCAGCCTGCTGGAAATTACCGAGGGCGGTAAAAAGCCGGTCGAACTGGCCTCGGGCGAGGTGCGTAAATTCCTCGAGGACGGCGACGAAATCATCCTGCGCGGACGTTGCCGCCGCGACGGGTTCGCGTCCATTGGCTTCGGCGAATGCCGCGGCAAAGTGCTGCCGGCGCGCTGACAGGAGCAGGGCATGGAACTCTATACCTACTACCGTTCGACTTCGTCGTACCGGGTGCGTATCGCGTTGGCGCTCAAGGGTCTGGATTATCAATCCTTGCCAGTCAACCTGATCGCACCGCAGGGTGGCGAGCATCGGCAGCCGCCTTATCTGGGCATCAACCCGCAGGGCCGTGTGCCGGCCTTGCGCACCGATGAAGGCGAATTGCTGATCCAGTCTCCCGCGATCATCGAGTACCTGGAGGAGCGTTATCCACAGGTGCCCCTGCTGTCCAAAGACCTGGCTGCCCGTGCTCACGAGCGCGGCGTGGCGGCAGTGATCGGCTGCGATGTGCACCCGCTGCACAACGTCAGCGTGCTCAATCGGCTGCGCCAGTCGGGCCACGACGAACCGCAGGTGGTGGAGTGGATCGGCCACTGGATCGGCCAAGGGTTGGCGACGGTGGAGCAGTTGATCGGTGATGAGGGTTACTGTTTCGGCACCGAACCCGGGTTGGCGGATGTCTACTTGATCCCGCAACTGTACGCGGCCGAGCGGTTCAATGTTTCTCTTGAAGCTTACCCGCGAATCCGGCGAGTGGCGGCATTGGCGGCGACACACCCGGCGTTCATCAAGGCGCATCCGGCGAATCAGCCAGATACGCCTTAAGTCAGAAGCAGGATCTTTTGCTTTTAATGAACGATGGCGTTCGGCGGCAAATGCCCTAACCGTTCCGTCAGGCGAATCCGCTGGATCGGATCGTCGCTGAGCAGCAGTGCGTGCTCCAGGTCAAAACGCTCGGCGTTCGGGCAGTCCAGTCGTTGGTACAAGCTGGCCCGGGCCAGATAGTCGGCGGCGCTGGCGTTGCCCAGTTCCAGGACACGCTCGGCGTCGATCAAGGCATTGATGAAATCGTCGTGGGACAGGTACAACTGGCGCAGGTTGCGCGACAGCCGTTGCAGCATCTGTACCGGCTCGGCGGTTTCCAGGTGCTCGGCGCTGAGCTTGATGTTCGGGCCGTACTGGCGGTGCAACAACTCCCGACAATCGTTGGGATAAAGGCGACGGCCGCCGCAGGGATCGAGCAAATGATCGGCGCCCGGCACTCGCAGCAGGAAATGCCCGGGAAAGTTGACCCCGACCAGGGGAATCTCCAGGCCCCTGGCCAACTCCAGTGCTATCAGCGCCAGCGTCAAGGGTTGCCCTCTTCGGCGTTCCAGTACCTTGTTCAGCAGTGCCACTTGCGGGCGCAACGGCGTGAAATCGTCCTGGGCGAAGCCAAGGTCATTCAGGCGCCGCAGCAGCGGCTGGGCCAGTTCACTGACCGGCAGCATCGGCAAGCCGCCGCTGACCCGTTGCTGCAACTCCTGGAAATCGGCCAGCAGTGCTTGCGGCTCCACTTCGCTGTCGTGCTCGACCGCAATCCACAGTGCCGCCTCGAACAGCGCGGGCGGTGAACGTTGCAGGCAGGCGAAGAACGATTGGCGCGGGGTCATCAAAATCTCCGGGCAATGCCTCGTTTTAGCCCCCTCTCCGGCGTTCGTCCAGTGCCGTACAAGGTCGAATGCAGGTTATTTCCTAAAGCTTGCATCGTGGCCGTGCTTATTCCGGTGCGCTTCTGCAATTTTTGGGCGCAAGCCTATACTGGCGACTACAAGAAGTGATTCGGGAGCCTTACGATGTTCGCTCTCATGCAAAGCACCCGCCTTGAATCGCTGCATCTGAGCGTTGACTCGGTCACCGGGTTGAAGGCGGTCATTGCCATTCATAACAGCCGCTTGGGGCCTGCCCTGGGCGGCTGTCGTTACCTTGCCTATCCCAGCGACGAGTCTGCGGTCGAGGATGCGGTGCGCCTTGCCCAAGGCATGAGTTACAAGGCGGCACTGGCCGGCCTGGCTCAGGGCGGCGGCGTGGCGGTGATCATCCGCCCCGTTCACGTGGCCAACCGCGCCGCGCTGTTCGAAGCCTTCGGGCGCTGTATCAATCAGCTCGACGGGCGCTACATCACGGCCATCGACAGTGGCACCTCAGTGGCGGACATGGATTGCATTGCCCAACAGACCCAACACGTCACCAGCACCACCTCGGCGGGCGACCCCGCGCCGCACGCGGCGATGGGTGTATTCACCGGTATTCGCGCCACTGCAATGGCGCGACTGGGCAGCGATAACCTCGAAGGCCTGCGCGTCGCCATTCAAGGCCTGGGCAACGTCGGTTATGCCCTGGCAGAACAGTTGYACGCCGCCGGGGCCGAACTGCTGGTCAGCGATATCGATCACGGCAAGGTGCAACTGGCGATGGAGCAACTCGGGGCTCACCCCATCGCCAACGACGCACTGCTCAGCACGCCTTGCGATATTCTTGCGCCGTGCGGTTTGGGCGGAGTGCTGAACAGCCACAGCGTGACGCAACTGCGCTGCTCGGCAGTGGCCGGTTCGGCGAACAACCAACTGACCCATCTGGACGTCGCCGATCAGTTGGAACGGCGGGGCATCCTGTATGCGCCGGACTACGTGATCAATGCCGGCGGTTTGATCTATGTTTCGCTCAAACATCGGGGCGAAGAACTGGGAACCATCACCGCGCACCTGTCGAAAATCAGTTCGCGCCTGACTGAAGTGTTCGCCCACGCCCAAGCGGAAAAACGCTCACCGGCCCGGGTGGCGGACGAACTGGCGGAGAAAGTGTTGTACCGGTGAGTCAGGGATGAGTTTTCCACAGGCATGAAAAAGGCCCTGAGCCATTCGACTCAGGGCCTGTTCAATTTGCGCGTTGCTTACTTGGCGGCTTTGGGGGCCTTGGCAGGCTTGGCCGGGGCGATCGGCTCAGCGGCTTCAACGACCTCGAGCGCTGCGACAGGTTCTGCGACTTCAACCGGTGCGCTGAGCAATTCGGACAGGGCGTCCGGCTGGCTCTTGAACGCCTTGGCGAACACGTCGCGATTCTTCGCCATGTAGATCCCGGCTTCTTCCACTTGCTGCTCGGTCAGGGACGGAACGGCTTTTTGCAACACTTCAGCCAGCAATTCGGCCAGTTCGAGCATTTTGTCATGACGGTCAGCTTCGGCTTTATCCATGAACAAGCGCTCCAGATCTCGGCTGCTGCGGTATACCACTTCGACGGCCATTCACCACCTCACATGCCTTCACATTGGTTGTCGATTTCGACTACTGTATCTATATACAGCTAAAGGATAAGCGAAACCCTGTCTTTTGGATAGTGGCTTTTCAATGTAGACCGGATTCGAGATTTGTCAGGTGAGGCGCAGTACGGGTGCGACCAAACGCCACGGCGCGCGATCCAGAGCGGCTCGCCATCATGGGCTGGCCTTTTTTCTGCATGCAGAAAAACCGTCACGTCCAACCCGCATCATCCGGTCGAGCCGACCTAAGGAAGCATCATCGTGAAAATCAACTGGGCCGAAAAACTGCGGCAGAACGTGCATGGACTGGCCGAGTCCCTGGGCAATCTGTTCGTCGAAACCTTCCACTACCTGGCGCTGTTCGCCATTGGTGCGGTGACCGCGTGGGCGGCGGTGATGGAATTCCTCGGGATGATCGAAGAGGGGCACATCAAGATCGATGACATCTTGCTGCTGTTCATCTATCTGGAACTGGGAGCGATGGTCGGGATTTACTTCAAGACCAATCACATGCCGGTGCGCTTCCTGATCTACGTGGCGATCACCGCGCTGACGCGGCTGCTGATTTCCAACGTTTCGCACCACAACCCGCCGGACCTTGGGATCATCTACCTGTGCGGCGGGATTCTGCTGCTGGCGTTTGCGATTCTGGTGGTGCGTTATGCTTCGTCGCAGTTTCCTTCGGTGAAGATTGAGAACCCGCACCGCAAAACAGGTGCGGGCTCCAGTGAGCATTCCGAAGTAGAAAAGGGCGAGCTTTAAAGCCCCATGGCGGGTCGGGGCCGGCCTTTGGCTGGTGGCGGCAGGCTGTGCATGCCGCCATCGGTCATGGATTCGAGGATGGCCACGGCACTGTGGCCCTGCTCGATGGCAATGCCGAACTGAATGCTTTGCACCAGTCGTTTCAGGCGCTCGGGGTCATTGCGTTGTTCGGCACTGATCATGCGCTTTGCGACTACGCGTCCACTGTTGGACAGGGTCAGCATGATGCTGCCATCCAGGCCCTGAATGCTCAGGTTGATCTGGTAATCCGCTGCAAAGGCATCGGTAATGAGCTGGAAAGGGTTGTCCATGATGTGTCACCGCCTGATTGAACGTGCAGTTGTTGACCGGCCGTGATCGGGTTGGTTCGCAATGCCTGACCACCGGCCATCTCGCCATCATTGTTCCAACCAGGATGTAGCAAGGGGCATGCCGACAAAATTGTCGGACAAAAAAACGTTCTGTAGGAGCGAGCCTGCTCGCGATGGTCGTGAACGATAACGCGTCAAACCAGATGGTTTGCGGCGCCTGAGGGTTTTTCGCGAGCAAGCTCGCTCCTACAGGGGCCGCGTTTTCTGCACGTTTCAGGGCAATAAACCTCGGTGTGCAACCAAAACGGTCAACATTCCACCCAGTTCACTGCCAGTCCGCCCCGTGACGTCTCTTTGTACTTGTCGTGCATGTCGGCGCCGGTGTCGCGCATGGTGCGAATCACCCGGTCCAGGGAAATGAAGTGCTGGCCGTCGCCACGCAGGGCCATTTGCGTGGCGTTGATGGCTTTCACTGCGGCGATCGCATTGCGCTCGATGCACGGCACTTGTACCAGTCCGCCAACCGGGTCGCAGGTGAGGCCGAGGTTGTGTTCCAGGCCGATTTCGGCGGCGTTTTCCAGCTGCTCCGGGGTGGCGCCAAGCACCTCTGCCAGGCCGGCGGCGGCCATGGCGCAGGCGGAGCCGACTTCACCCTGGCAGCCGACTTCGGCCCCGGAGATCGAAGCGTTTTTCTTGCACAGGATGCCGACGGCCGCTGCGCCCAGGAAGAACGCGACCACGTCATCGTCAGACGCATCGGCATTGAATTTCATGTAGTAGTGCAGCACCGCGGGAATGATCCCCGCCGCGCCGTTGGTCGGTGCCGTGACCATGCGCCCGCCGGCTGCGTTTTCTTCGTTCACGGCAAGGGCATACAGGTTGACCCATTCCATTGCCGACAAAGTGGACGTAATGACATTCGGCTTGCCGATTTCCTGCAGGCTGCGATGCAGTTTCGCCGCTCGACGTGGAACATTCAGACCGCCGGGCAAGATGCCTTCGTGACGCAAGCCCTGCTCGACGCATTCGCGCATCACCGACCAGATATGCAACAGGCCCTGGCGAATCTCGGCATCACCACGCCACGCCCGTTCGTTGGCCATCATCAGTTCGCTCACCCGCAGGCCGTGCTCGTTGCACAGCTTGAGCAGTTCGGCGGCGCTGGAGAAATCGTAAGGCAGCACCACATCGCCGGCCAGTGCGACCCCGGATTCGGCTTCGGCCGCTTCGATGATGAAACCGCCGCCCACCGAGTAATAGGTCTGCTCGAACAGTTCGCCGGTTTCACCGAAGGCTGCCAGGGACATGGCGTTGGGGTGGTAGGGCAGGCTCTCGTTTAGCAGCAGGAGATCGCGTTGCCAGTCGAAGGCAATGTCCGCAACGCCTGCCAGGCACAATTTGCCGGTTTCGCGCAGGGTGTGAATGCGGCTGTCGATGGTGGTGGGGTCGATGCGGTCGGGCCATTCGCCCATCAGGCCCATGACGCAGGCGCGGTCCGTTGCGTGGCCGACGCCGGTCGCTGACAGAGAACCATAGAGGCGAATTTCCACGCGTCGCACGTCAGCCAGAAAACCGTGATCGACCAGCGCTTGGGCAAAGGTTGCGGCAGCGCGCATCGGACCGACGGTATGGGAGCTGGACGGGCCGATGCCGACTTTGAATAGATCGAAAACACTGATAGCCATGCTAAAGCCTTTACATGCAATGGAAGGGTAATCGCTGCCATTTCTGTAGGACAAGCGCAATTTGGGCGATACTGCCTGTCACGATCCTGCGTGACCAACGAAAATTCCTAAGACATCCTTTAGCAGGACTAAACGATGAGTCGTCAATTGCACGCCCAGACATATGTCTGGTTGAACGTGTTTGCCTGTGCCGCGCGGCACTTGTCGTTCACCCGCTGCGCCGAAGAGCTGCACATCACACCGGGGGCGGTCAGCCAGCAGATTCGTCAGCTGGAAGAACGCCTGGGTTTTCGTCTGTTTCACCGCCGCGCCCGCGGAGTGGAGTTGAGCGCTGAGGGCCAGCGTCTGGCCATTACCGTCAACGAGGCATTTGGCAGCATCGACGCGGAATTGCGGCGACTGGATGCGGGCATGATCAGCGGGATTCTGCGGGTACGTTCGATTCCGTCGTTCCTGAGCAAATGGCTGACGCCGCGTCTGCCGCGTTTGCAGCAGCGTTTTCCGGATATTCAGTTGCGCCTGGTGGCCGAGGACAGCAGCGTGCCGTTGCATGAAGGCGACTTCGACCTGGCGATCGACCTGAACGACGGCAGCTACCCGGGCCTGTTATCCACAGCCTTGCTCGATGAGCAGATTTTTCCTGTGTGTGCACCGAGCCTGTTGCGCGGTCGTCCGCCGCTGCACGGTCCGGCAGACCTGATGCACTTTCCCTTGCTGCACGACATCACCGCCTGGCGCGGCAGCTATGAGTACGCGGAATGGGAGTTTTACCTCAACGCCATCGGTTTCGAGGGGGCGGATGTGCGACGCGGGCATACGTTCAATCGCAATCACCTGACGATCGAAGCGGCCATCGCCGGGATGGGGGTGGCGATTGCCCGACGGACACTGCTCAACGATGAGCTGGAGCGTGGGGCGTTGATCGTGCCGTTCGGCCTGGCGGTGCCCAATCACAAGCGCTACATGCTGCTTTACGCACCAGGGGCATTGAGCCATCCGGGTGTGCGCGCGGTGCACGATTGGTTGGTGGAGGAGGCGGGCGCTTTTCGCAGTTTGCACCCGTTGGGGGAGCGGCAAATGTGAGCAATTATTACGTAAGAGCAGGGCGACCCAACTCCCGACCTTAACAGCGCTTTTACCGGTTGTCCGGCTTTTTTTGCGATTGAAAATTTATCTTTTTTAGGGGGTTGAATTGTTCAGCGTACAGACCGATTGTGTAAGCAAGAGGTCACGGTGATGACGCCCAAGGGCTTAGCTGACCGGCCTCTCGCGAGCTAGCTGAAATAAGGGATGAACTATGCAAATCCAAGTCAATAGCGATAACCATATTCAAGGCAGTAAACGACTGGAGGAGTGGGTACGTACGACCATTGAGAGCACGCTCGAACGCTACGAAGAGGACCTGACACGCGTCGAGGTTCACCTGCGGGACGAGAACGGCGACAAGCCGGGTCCCCATGACATGCGCTGCCAACTGGAGGCGCGGCCAAAAGGCCATCAACCGGTTTCCGTCACCCATAAAGCCTCCACCATGGAGCAGGCGATCGACGGAGCAGCTACCAAACTTGAACATGCGCTGGAGCATATGTTCGGCAAATTACGCGGCAAACGAGCCAATGTGGTGCCCATCGAGAGTGGCGCCCATGCCGACCAGCTGCTGGAAGAAGAGTTTCTGGAAAACGAACAGGCGGCGCTTAACGGCTGACACCTGATTCACTTTTTACCTACCCATTAGAACGGGCCTGCATTGCAGGCCCGTTTTCGTTTGGGTGGCTTTTGGATTCCATGGCCATTGGACTGGGCTATCGGGACGGCCGAGTTTGCGGTGCAGCCAATGGGCGTAATAGAGGGCTGCACCCGATCCTTTTGCATATGAGAATATTTATCATTAATATTGCAACCTTGCCGGCCCCCTGACGCTGTCGTGGCCTCCCCGGTTTTCAGGTCGGAACATGAACGATGATCACTCTGCCCCCAGACCCCCACGATATCGAACGCGACGAACAGCGTGGCGACCGTGCGCAGTTTCTCCAGGTGTTTCTCTCCCAGCGTTCACAAATGGAGGCACTGGTGAGTCGGCGCGTCGGTTGCCGGGCGACGGCGGCTGACCTGGTGCAGGACTTGTTCCTGCGTTTCTGGCGGCGGCCGCTGGTGCAGGTCGAGGAGCTCGGCACGTATCTGCTGCGCTGCGCCGGCAATATCGCCATCGACCATTTGCGCAGTGAAGGCACGCGGGTCCGGGCCAGTGAAGGCTTGATGGTGGAACCACCGGACAGCCACGGCTGCGGACCGCAAGCGGCGCTGGAGGCGGGCAACGATTTGCGCCACGTCGAAGCGGCGTTGCGCGCATTACCGCAGCGCACGCGGCAGATCTTTTTGCTCAATCGCATTCACGGCCGTAAATACGCCGAGATCGCCAAGGCCATGGGTTTGTCCCAAAGTGCCGTGGAAAAACATATGATGCGCGCCCTCGAAGCCTGCAAGGCCAGCCTTCGGGAGCCTGAAACACGAACGCCAGGGAAAGCACCGTGAACCACTTCGAACGCGTCACCCCGACGCCCGCTCAGGAGCAGGCCGCGCTGGCCTGGCTGAGCCTGTTGCATGACCAGCCTGGCAGTGGTGATCAGGCGGCGTTCAGCCAGTGGTTGCGAGCCGATACCGCTCATGCGCAGGCGTATGCCCAGGCGCAGGTCTTGTGGGAGTTGAGCGAAGGGCCGGCGCGCACGCTGGCCGATGAAGACGCTTTTGCCATGCAAGGCTATCTCAATGCCATCAAACGCTCGCGGCGCAGCACGGTCGGACGTTGGTCGGGTGCGCTGGCGATGGCCGCGTGTCTACTGTTGATGATCAGTCTCGGCACAGGCTGGCAGCCGATGCGCTGGATTGATGACCTGGGGGCGGATTACGTCTCGGCACCGGGGGAAATTCGCACAGTTACCCTGGCCGATCAGTCACAGGTGACTCTGGATGCCGACAGCGCCATCGCCGTGGATTTCAGTCGCGGTGAGCGACATGTACAACTGCGTCGCGGCGCCGGTTTTTTCAGTGTCACCCACACCGGCGAGCCGTTTGTGGTGGACGCCGAGAAAGGCCAGACGCGGGTCTTGGGCACGCAGTTCGAAGTCCGTTTGCAGCCCCACGGTGCGCAGGTCACGGTGCTGTCAGGGCGGGTTGGCGTGACGGCGGAGCAGAACGCCGAACAGCAAATTCTTACCGCTGGCCAGCAAGTGGCCTACGGCGAAGGCTCGGCGGAAAAACTCCACGCGGTGGACAGCGAAGCGCAGTTGGCATGGCGCCAGGGCTGGCTCAATTACTACAAGGCGACGTTGGCCGATGTGGTGCAGGATTTGGCGCGCTATTACCCTGGGCGGATCGTGTTGCTTAACGATGAACTGGCGGCGCGCCGGGTCAGTGGCAGCTTTCCGAGCAGGAACCCGCAGGCGGTGTTGAGTTCGTTGCAGGGGGTGTTGGGGTTTGAGCAGCATCAGGTGTTGGGGCATCTGATTATTTTGCGTTGAATCGATCKGCCCCATCGCGAGCAAGCTCGCTCCCACAGGTATTGAGTCGGTCACAATATTGGGGCAACACATAACCCTGTGGGAGCGAGCTTGCTCGCGATGGCGGCAGATCAGACACCCAATCACTCAAGTAAAAATATTTTCAAATTGTGATGAGGTAAACCCGATTGCCATTCGTGTAGTGACTGAAACTGCGAGTCATTCGCATCCGTTGCGGTTCTACACAGGTCATGAGTCATGAAGTCCAGGGCAAAATCGGGGTCGGTCAAACAATGGTTGGGTGTGTCTGCGTTGAGCTTTTCGGCATTGGCGTTGTTGCCGCTGAGCGTGGTGCTGGCCGCTGAGGCTGGCAACAGCCAGCAACTCGCGCAGTTCAGTTTTTCCCTGACCGCCAAACCGCTGCCCCAAGCCTTGAGTGATTTCAGCCGGGTGACCGGCATCAGTGTCGTCTACACCGATGAAGCGCCGTACGGCCTCAATGCGCCGGCCATCAATGGCCAGATGAGTGCCGAACAGGCCCTGCAACGTCTGCTCACCGGTTCGGGATTGACGTTCCGCCGCACCGATGGGCACACCATTGCACTGGAACCACGGCCGACCGAAGGTGCGTTGAGCCTGGGCGCTACCACCATTACCTCGGTGATGGATGAGTCCATGAGTTACCAGCCGCCACCGACCTCTTCGGTGATGCGCTCCTCGGCCCCGATTCAGGAAATCCCGCAGACCGTCAATGTCGTCCCGGCCCAGGTCATTCGCGACCAGGCTCCGCGCAATCTCGATGACGCCCTGGCCAATGTCAGCGGCATCACCCAGGCCAACACCCTTGGCAGCACCCAGGACTCGGTGATGGTCCGCGGCTTTGGCGACAACCGTAACGGCTCGATCATGCGAGACGGCATGCCGATCGTGCAGGGTCGTGGTCTCAACGCCAGCGTCGACCGGGTCGAAGTACTCAAGGGCCCGGCCTCGTTGCTCTACGGCATCCAGGATCCGGGCGGCGTGGTCAACATGGTCAGCAAGAAGCCCGAGCTTGAGCAGTACAACGGCTTGACCGTGCGCGGCTCGAGCTATGGCGACGGCAAGAATGGCAGCGGCGGCGGTCTCGACAGCACCGGTGCCCTGGGCGACTCTGGGCTGGCGTACCGCATGGTGCTCGACTACGAAGACGAAGATTACTGGCGCAACTTCGGTGTACATCGTGAGAGCCTGATCGCGCCGTCGCTGGCCTGGTACGGTGAAAGCACCAAGTTGCTGTTCTCCTATGAGCACCGCGAATTCCTCACGCCGTTTGACCGAGGCACGCTGATCGATCCACGGACCAACCATCCGCTGGACATCTCGCGCAACGAGCGTCTCGACGAGCCGTTCAACAACATGGAAGGGCGTTCGGACCTCTATCACTTCGAGGCCGATCACGAGCTCAACGACAACTGGAAGGCCCATTTCGGCTACAGCTGGAACCGCGAAACCTACGACGCCAGCCAGGTGCGCGTGACTGCAATCGACACCAATAAGGGCACCCTGACCCGCAGCATGGACGGCACCCGGAATGCGATCAGCACCGACCGCTTCACCACCGCCAGCCTCGAAGGCAACGTGGATGTGTTCGGCATGCAGCATGACCTGCTGTTCGGCGTCGATGACGAGTACCGCAAGATTTTCCGCGAAGACCTGATCCGCCAGAAAAGCCGCACCCAGTTCAGCTACGTGAACCCGATCTATGGCCAGGAAGTGCCGGGCACCACTGTCAGTGCGGCCGACAGCGCGCAGACCGATGAACTGCGTAGCGATTCGGTGTTCCTGCAGGATTCCATCCACCTCAACGACCAATGGATTCTGGTGGCCGGCGCGCGCTTCCAGGCGTACGACCAATACGCCGGCAAAGGCGTACCGTTCCACGCCAACACCGACAGTAACGGGCAGAAATGGGTGCCGCGCGCGGGCCTGGTATACAAATACACCGATGCCTTGTCGTTTTATGGCAGCTACACCGAGTCGTTCAAACCCAACTCGACCATCGCGCCATTGAGCGGCAGCAGCACCGTGCTTGACGGCGGCATCGCGCCGGAAGAAGCCAAGTCCTGGGAGCTGGGTGCCAAGCTCGATCTGCCGGGCCGCGTCACTGGCAACATCGCGCTGTTCGACATCAAGAAACGCAACGTGCTGGTGGCCAACGCCGAAGGCCCGACCACGATTTACAGTGCCGCCGGCGAAGTGCGTTCCCGTGGCCTGGAAGTGGACTTGAGCGGTCAGCTGACGGATCGCTGGAGCATGATCGGCAGCTACGCCTACACCGATGCCGAAGTCACCGAAGACCCTGTTTACAAGGGCAATCAACTGCAAAACGTGGCAAAGAACAGCGGCTCGCTGTCGGCCGTCTATGACTTCGGCACCATCGTCGGCGGCGACCAACTGCGGGTCGGCGCCGGGGCGCGTTATGTGGGGGGGCGCGCGGGCAATGCGGTGAACGATTTCGACCTGCCGAGCTACACCGTGGCCGATGCGTTCGCCACCTACGACACAAAGGTCGAAGGGCAGAAGGTCAAGTTCCAGCTCAACGTGAAGAACCTGTTTGACCGTACTTACTACACCTCGGCGGCGAGTCGGTTCTTTGTGTCGATGGGTGACTCGCGGCAGGTGACGTTGTCGAGCACCTTGGAGTTCTGACGACTGTTTCTCCCTGTGGGAGCGGGCCTGCTCGCGATGGCGGCCTGAAGGACGTCGAAAATCCCGCGCCTAGCGCAAAAACGCCTGGCGATATTCGCCGGGCGTTCCACCGAGGGCCTGGCGAAACCGGTTGGTGAAATGGCTGGCACTGGAAAATCCGCAGGCCAGCGCAATCTCCCCCAGTGGCTGCAAGGTCGTGCGCAGCAACTCCTGCGCCCGGTTCAGGCGTCGTGCCAGCACATACTGGTGGGGTGGCAAGCCGAAGCTTTCGCGGAACATCCGCGCGAAGTGGTATTCCGACAACGCGCACAACGCCGCCAACTGGCCGAGACTGATGGCCTCGTCCAGATGGCTGTCGATGTACTCCACCAGATGTCGACGCTGATGCGCGGCCAACCCACCTTTAAGGCGCAGGTCTTGCCGGGCATTGACCTGGCTGAGCAGGGCATGGCTGAGCAGTTCGTGAGCCAGGCTGCTGGTGAGCAGGCGCTCGCCCGGCTCGTCCCAGTTCAGGGTGATCAACTGTCGAAAGCGCAGCGCCTGCTGCGGATCATCGAGAAAGGTCTGTTCGCGCAGTTGCATTTCCCGTGGCTCGCGATCGAGCAGGGTGACACAGCCGAGGGCAAATTGTTCGGGGCTGAAATACAGGTGCGCCAGACGAATGTCGCCGTTGATCACCCAGCCTGACTGGTGACCGGCCGGCAGGATGCACAGTTTGTCCGGGCCGCCCTTGGTTGCGGGCTGATCGCGGCGGAAGGTACCGGTGCCGCCAGCAATGTAACAGGACAGCGTATGGTGGCTGGGTGCTTCGTATTCCTGGGCGTCGTGGTGATTGCTCCACAAAGCTGCAGACAAGCCGTCCCCGAGCTCGGCGCTGTGCTCGAGGCGAGCATTCGGCGAGCGGTTGAGGGCTTGAAAGACTTGTAGGGTATCCAGTACAGCCATGATCGTTGCTCTCTAACACCTGCATCCAACGCCCTGCATCCTACTCCGTAGACGCGTGCCTGCCAGCCTGTCGCCAGACAAAAGCGCAAGTTTATGCAAGTGCGCCCAGGCGTGGCGCCGGACACTGGGCGCCTATCGAGGAGCCTTTGCCATGAACCTTTCTTTGTACCTGTTGACCGTGCTGATCTGGGGCACCACCTGGATTGCCTTGAAATGGCAACTGGGTGTGGTGGCCATTCCTGTGTCGATCGTCTATCGCTTCGGCCTCGCCGCGCTGGTGCTGTTCGTGATCTTGCTGCTCAGCCGACGCCTGCAAGTGATGAACCGTCGCGGGCATTTGATTTGCCTGGCTCAGGGCTTGTGCCTGTTCTGCGTCAACTTCATGTGCTTCCTCACTGCGAGCCAGTGGATCCCCAGCGGTCTGGTGGCTGTGGTGTTTTCCACCGCCACCCTGTGGAATGCCCTCAACGCGCGGGTGTTCTTCGGTCAGAAAATCGCCCGCAATGTGCTGATGGGTGGCGCGCTGGGCCTGCTTGGGCTGGGCCTGTTGTTCTGGCCTGAATTGGCCGGGCATACCGCCAGCCCGGAAACCCTGCTCGGTCTCGGTCTGGCCCTGTGCGGCACCTTGTGTTTCTCGGCGGGCAACATGCTCTCGAGCCTGCAACAGAAGGCCGGGCTCAAACCGCTGACCACCAATGCCTGGGGCATGGCTTACGGGGCGGCGATGCTCTCGGTGTGGTGTATGGTCAAGGGCATTCCCTTCGACATGGAAATGAGCACGCGTTACATCGGGTCACTGCTGTACCTGGTGATTCCGGGATCGGTGATCGGTTTCACCGCCTACCTGACGCTGGTCGGCCGCATGGGGCCTGAGCGGGCGGCGTACTGCACGGTGCTGTTTCCGGTGGTGGCGCTCAACGTGTCAGCGTTCGCCGAGGGCTATCAATGGACGGTGCCGGCGCTGTTGGGGCTGGTGTTGGTGATGTCGGGGAACGTACTGGTGTTTCGCAAACCCAAAACGCCGCAAGTGCTGGGCAACGGCAAGCTGGCTTGAGGGGGCGTCGAGTGCTGAGTGACTCAGTGCTCGATTTTTATCGCGATGTATATCAGTAACGGAAAGATGAAATCAACAATGTGTCCAGCCCTGTAATTGTAGTTCCAGGTTTTCGACTCATCCATATTGAACCATTCGGTACCGACTGTTTGAAAACCGACGTAATAAAGAAAAAGGGCAATCAATAATCCGATGATTGCAGGTTTTTTAGCTTCGTGAAATTGTTCGGGGCTGGCGTTGATGTTTTTGTAAAGGCAATAGGTTCCGAGCAGGCAACATAGGGTGTAGACCACCTCAAGTGTAATGATCAGCCAGTAAATGCGGTGGTGAAGTATGGCGGAAGTAATAGCCCTGTGTCTGTATTTGCTTTGATCATTGGTAGTGTCCATGCTCAGGATATGGCTGATGTATTCATAGTTGGTCGAGTAATCCGTGAAATTGTTGTATAGCATCAGCAATCCAAAGAGGCTAGTAAATAACATCAGTTTGGCTTTGCTGAGTCGAATGACTTGATTTGTTGTGAGTGAGTTCAAATGGGTGATCTCCGTTGCTGATCCCGTAGTGCCAGGGTAAACAAGGAGAGTCTATCTCGTGGTTTTGTTGTTCGGCTGCTGACTGAATTGCAGGGTGTGTATTCAGAGAGTTGTTTAATAACTTGAAAGTGACTTTTTTTCAAACGGGCAGGCGCTTGTAACGTCTGCCCGATTTGCGTTAACCCTTCCAGACTTGCGGGTTGACCAGGTCCTGCGGTCGCTCGCCCAGCAGGGCACTGCGCAAGTTGGCCAGGGCACGGTTGGCCATGGCATCGCGGGTCTCATGGGTGGCCGAGCCGATGTGCGGCAAGGTCACGGCATTTTTCAGCTGGAACAGTGGCGACTCGGCCAGTGGTTCTTTTTCGTACACGTCCAGCCCTGCACCCCGAATGCGGTTGTTTTGCAGCGCTTCGATCAGCGCCGGTTCATCCACCACCGGACCACGGGAAATGTTCACCAGAATGGCACTTGGCTTCATCAGTGCCAGTTCACGATGGCTGATCAAGTGTTTGGTTTTCTCGCTGAGCGGCACCACCAGGCAGACGAAATCAGCTTCGGCCAGCAATTGATCGAGGCTGCGGTACTGCGCGCCGAGTTCCTGTTCCAGTTCGGTCTTGCGGCTGTTACCGCTGTAGATGACCGGCATGTTGAACCCCAGGCGGCCACGCCGGGCGATGGCGGCACCGATGTTGCCCATGCCGACGATGCCCAGCGTCTTGCCATGCACATCACAACCGAACAGCTGCGCACCGACAGTGGCCTGCCATTGCCCGGCCTTGGTCCAGGCATCCAGTTCGGCGACGCGACGCGCGCTGCTCATCAACAGAGCAAACGCCAGGTCAGCGGTGCTTTCGGTGAGCACATCCGGCGTGTTGGTCAGCATGATCCCGCGTTCGTTGAAGTAGGCCAGGTCATAGTTGTCGTAGCCCACCGAGACGCTGGACACCACTTCCAGCCTGGCGGCGTTTTCCAACTGGGCGCGGCCGAGTTTGCGACCCACGCCGATCAGGCCGTGGGCGTGGGGCAGGGCTTCGTTGAATTGGGCGTTGATGTCGCCGTTTTTCGGATTCGGCACGATGACATCGAAGTCTTGTTGCAGGCGTTCGACCATTTCCGGGGTGACGCGGCTGAAGGCCAGGACAGTCTTTTTCATGGGAGGCGGGCTCGTCGGGCGGTGAAGAATGATGAGCACGCTAACATTCTTCGCGGGATTTGTGCGAGTCGTCAGGCGGTCAATGCAAGCTTGCAGCTTGCGGTGCTCCATCCAGTTATACTGCCGCACTTCTTATACTGTGGCATGCGGCTCGTTCACCGGGCCCGACACTTCATGCACCACCCGGAGCTTTCATGACTTCCCCGAAACAACCGCCGGTCGCCGACGCCCTGAGCGACGTGYAGGCAGAGCTGCCAGACAGCGTCGACTCCAGCGCCGACAGCGAAACCAAAGCCGAAATCCCGGCCTTCAAGTTCCCGTTCAAACCGGGCGAACTGGCGGCCGCCAAGGGCTCCAACCAGCCGTGGTACAAGAACGGCGCCAAGAACGGCCACACCAAGACACCGGGCATGGCGCCGCCGGGAACTCGTCGATCGATGGGTAAGCGTTAAGGTTCAGGCATTTTCAGGTCGCCCGTATTCCTTGCTGTAAGTCAGAGCGTTCCTACACCGGTTGGCGATTCGCCCTCTGGGAATCTCGAAGGCCATTCGTCGAGGATTCATTTCCATGAATCTTGATGAAGGTTTTCTCATGCGTCTGCTTAAGTTTTTTTCTGCACCCCTGATAGTGGCTCTGGCCGCGGGTTGTACTACAGCTGTCGTCGATCCACAGATCCGTTTCGGTGTCGAGCCGCTTGTACCGCCGTTTGAATTCCGTAACGCGAATGGCGAACTGGAAGGGCTCAATATCGAGTTGGGCAATGCGCTGTGTGCCGAACTCAAGTCCCGCTGTGTCTGGGTTGACCAGGATTACGCCACCAACATCGATGCGCTCGAAGGCGGTCGTTTCGACGCAATCATGCCGATGACAGCCACATCGTTGCGTCGCGAGCGTGTCGATTTCACCGAAAACCTGTATCCCCTGAGCAGCAGGCTGGTGGCTCCCAAGGGGGCGAATCTGCAACCCGATGCTCAATCGCTCCGGGGCAAGCGTGTCGGCGTGCTGGCCGGTACCAGTCGCGAGGCGTTCGCCAAGGCGCGTTGGGCGCAGGCGGGGGTAACAGTACGCAGCTTCAACCTCAATGATCAATTGATCGCCAGCCTGCTGGCGGGAGAGCTGGATGCGACTTTGCAAGACTCGATCGAAATTACCTACGCGCTATTGAGTAAACCGCAGGGGCAAGGTTTTGACTTCGCCGGCCCGGCGATTAGCGATCCCATGCTGGGCAGCGGCGTGGCCATGGCGGTTCGCAAAAACGACACCCTGCTGCGCAATAACCTGAATGCTGCTCTTGAGCGGTTGAAACAAAATGGTCAGCTGCAAGCAATTACCCAGCGCTACTTGCCGACGCCGGCTCTCGAGTTTCCTCGGTACTTTCCAAACGAAGAAGGCATGCCATTTTCCAATGCGGTTCAGGTTGGTCAGACACTTTACCTCTCTGGCGTAATCGGAATGACGGAGGCAGGGGAGTTGGTGAAAGGTGGTATAGGGCCGCAAATGGAACAGGCCATGGCCAATCTGCGCAACGCACTGCAGCATCATGGGTCGTCTCTGGCGCAGGTGGCCAAATGCACAGTTATTCTTTCCGACATGAAGGACTTTGCTGCCATGAATGCTGTTTATCGCAGCTACTTTCCGGCGGATCGGTTACCCGCTCGTACGACATTTGCTGGCAAGCTTGTACTGGACGCAGGGGTGGAAGTGGAGTGTCTGGCGGTCACGACGCTTTAAATCTTTACCTGTCTGAAGGCGCGTGCGCAGCTCGCGAAGCTGCGCACCTGACCTCTCAAGCCGTGCGCAACGAAATGAACGCAAAGTTCGTCGGCGCATCCGCCGCCACTTTCGCCCCGGCCGCAACAATCTGCCCGGCGATATCGTCCCCCGACACATGAAACAGCCACTCGCTGCCCCACTCCGGCAACATTTGCCCGGTCAGTTCGTCGATGATTCTGGCGAACTCCGCCATATCCGGAAGATATGCGGTAAACCCGTCGCCCTTCAGGGCCGTCGTGCGGATGCCCAGCTGTGCGCAAATCGCATCCTTGGTGTGAATTTCGTCGCGATCCGCCTGACGGGAACGCTGGATCAATTCCGATAACTCCCGGTCGACCAGTTTGCCACCGACAATCAGCTCTGGCCCTGTTTCCCAGGACTCTGGCGGGCACTCCTTGGCGGTGGGGTTCAGGGGAATGTGCGGATTGATTTCCATCGGATAGATGCGACACACCAACGGCCGGCGTTCGTAGATGCGGCAGCGGTTGTCTTCGTCAAGATTCCGGCAGGGGCCGACATTGTAGGCGGCGAAGGTGATGGCCACGTACGCGTCGGATTCGCCGCTGCGCACCGCCGCCGAACGGCGTACGGTGTGCTCCCGTTGTTGCACTGGCAGGCCCAGGCCGTTGTCCAGAAACGCTTCCACCAGCACGATCACCTGAGCACCGTCGGCTGCCCACATCCGGGCTTCGCTCAGGGTCAGGGGCACATGGTGGCCGTTGCAGCATTTGCCGCAGCCTACGCAGGAAAACCTTGTATTCATTGAGTGTTCATTCGCATTACAGGGCATGAAACGGCGACAGAATGCCGCCACAAAAGCCGCTATCGAAGCAAATTATGCGCCACTCAGTTGGCCTCGCCGGCCGGAGCAAGCCCGCTCCTACAGGAATCGCGCCCTACACATGTTTTGTGATCGGCTCGGTCACTGTAGGAGCTGGCTTGCCAGCGAAGGCGGCATGTCAGAGAGGAACCGGCTCCCTGCGGACTGCGCGCATCCCGACGCTTTCATACAAGCGCCGCGCCCGAAGGTTGTCTTCCAGAACCTTCAGGTCCACGAAGCCTTCACGCCGCTGCTGGAATACCTTGAACGCTTGCAACAGCAAGGCACGCCCCAATCCACGGCCCTGAAACCGCGGATGCACCACCAGGTTCTTGATGTAGGCACTGGTCCAGCACTGACACACACCCACCACACCTTCGGCATCCTGGGCAATGAAGCACAGGGCCGGGTCATATTCCGGATCGGTTTCGAACTGCCGTTGCCACATGTCCAGCGCGGCTACACGCCCAGCGCCGTCGAGATAACCGAGCTCCATCAGCCGATGCACGGCGGCGCCCAGTTCGGGGCGGTATTCGCCCAGTTGCAGGCCGGCTGGCCAATCGGGGGGCGGCACGACGACAGAGAGGTCGCGTCGCATCAGCCAGCAGTAATCTTCGGTCAACACTCAATAACCCTGTTCGGCGACAGCCTTGGCCGCGGTGATCAGGCACTGGGTCAATTCCGGTGAAGAGAATTTGGTCAGTACCGCGTTCGCCCCCGCCAGTCGTGCTTTCTCGGCGTTCATCGCACTGTCCAGCGAGGTGTGCAGCAGTACATAAAGATGCGCGAAATCCGGAGTTTCCCGCAGGGTACGGGTGAAGGCGTAGCCGTCCATCTCCGACATTTCGATGTCCGAGACGATCAGGTTGATCTGTTGTGCGGTGCCTTGCAGGTCCAGCAGGCAATCGATGGCTTCCTTGGCGCTGCGGGCCGTACGGCATTGCAGGCCGAGGTTGCGCAGGGTGTGCACCGATTGCTGCAAGGCCACCTGGCTGTCATCGACCACCAGGATGCGCGCGTTGCCGAGCAGTTCGGCGTCTTCCATGCTCAGCTCGGTCGGCGCCATTTCGATTTGTGCCGGGGCGATGCCGTGGATGACTTTTTCGATGTCCAGCACTTGCACCAGGGTGCCATCGACCGACGTCACGCCGGTGATGTAGGCGCGCGAACCACCGGAGCCGAAGGGCGGCGGGCGGATGTCGGTGGTCAGGCAATGGACGATCTTGCTCACGGCCTGCACGTGCAGGCCCTGCTTGGAGCGGCTGACGTCGGTGACGATCAGGCAGCCGCCGTTCGGGTCTTCCAGCGGACGTTCGCCAATGGCACGGCTGAGGTCGATCACCGACAGCGAGGCACCGCGCAGGCTGGCGATGCCTTTGACGTGGGGGTGCGACTCCGGCAGTTTGGTCAGCGGCGGGCAGGGAATGATTTCACTGACCTTGAGCAGGTTGATCGCCATCAGCTTGCCGCTGCGCAAGGTAAACAGCAGAAGCGAAAGTGAGTCTGCGCGGGCTTTGGTGGAGGACATAGGAACCTTCTCTGGAAAAAGGTGACGGGCAATCCCGGGATCGCCAATGACTTCGATGCCGGGTTATCGACTTGTTTGGGGCAGGCTTTAACAATTGCGGTGAACAGTAGGACGCCATCGCGAGCAAGCTCGCTCCCACATTAGATCGTCGTCGTTCACACATCCTGTGGGAGCGAGCTTGCTCCGGGCGGCGTTCCGACGATGGGGCCATCACTTCATCCCCAACCTTTTAGCCATCCGCCCCAGGTTCGCCCGATCCAGGCCTAACTCACGGGCCGCGCTTGCCCAGTTGTTGTTATGCCGCTCCAGGCAGGCACCGATCAATTGACGCTGATAATGCTCGGTGGCCTCGCGCAAGTCGCCGGTGACCGCTTGCGTGATGGCGGCGACGGGTTGCTCGGCAGCGGTTTCAACGCTGGCATTGGGCAAGTCCAGGTCGGCTGCGCTCAAGCTGAGAATCTTCGGCCGTTCCTTGCAGTTGCCCAAGGCTTTCAAGGCGCTGCGGCCGATCAAGTGTTCAAGCTCGCGCACGTTGCCGGGCCAGTCGTAGGCCAATAGCGCGGCCTGGGCGTCGCTGTTCAGGCGCAGACTGTTGAGGCCCATGCGCGAGCGGTTCTGCTCCAGGAAGTAACCGCTGAGCAGCAGCACATCGCGTCCGCGATCGCGCAGGGCCGGCACCAGCAGCGGATAAACGCTGAGGCGATGGTAGAAGTCGGCGCGGTAACGGCCGCTGCGCACTTCTTCGGCGAGGTCGCGGTTGGTCGCCGCGATCAGGCGCACGTCGACCTGATGCTCCTTGTCCGAGCCCAGTCGCTGCAGTTGACCGCTCTGCAACACGCGCAGCAACTTGGCCTGCACGGTCAGCGACAACTCACCGACTTCATCGAGAAACAGCGTGCCGCCGTTGGCCAGTTCGAACTTGCCACGGCGGTCGTTCAGCGCACCGGTAAAAGCACCGCGGACATGGCCGAACAATTCGCTTTCCACCAGTGTGTCGGGCAACGCGGCGCAGTTGAGGCTGATGATCGGTTTGTCGGAGCGGGGCGAGGCGGCATGGATGGCCTGGGCCACCAACTCCTTGCCGACCCCGGTTTCGCCGGTGATCAACACGGTCAGGTCGCTGCCGCCCACCAGACTGATTTCTTCGGCCAGACGCTTGTGGGCCTTGCTTTGGCCGATCATCTCGCGAGTCTGCTGGCCGCTGGCCTGGCGGTAGACCTCGGCGCGCTGATGCTCGTCTTCGACCCGGTTGTTCAAGCGCTCGATGCGCTCGGCGGCGTTGACTGTGGCGGCCGCGAGGCTGGCGAAGGCTTGCAGGGCATCCAGCTCGATCGGTTCGAAGCGCTCCGGATCGAGGGCGTCGAGGGTCAGCAGGCCCCATGGGCGCTCGTCGATGAATAACGGGCAACCCATGCAGTCATGAACTTCCAGATGATCATCCAGGCCATCGACCAGGCCGTCATAGGGGTCAGGCAAGTCGCTGTCGGCAGCGAAACGGGTCGGGCCTGGGCCGCTGAGCAGCGCTTGGAAACGCGGGTGCTCGCTGACCTTGAAGCGCCGACCGAGGGTATCGGTACTCAAGCCGTCGACCGCCAGCGGCACCAGCCATTCACCGTCGAGACGCAGCAGAGCGGCGGCGTCGCATGGCAGCAGGGCGCGCATGGCTTCCAGCAGGCGGCGATAACGCTCGCCCTCGGGCAGTTCGCGGGACAGGTCGGAGACCAGGGGCAGCAGGGCGGTGAGCAGGGGTTTTGCAGTCATAGTGACTCCGTGTAGTCGGTATGACTATAAGTCAGGCAGTGTCTAAATGACTATTAAGTTATTAACTTATTGATTTATAAAGACTAAGTAGTTGGCATGGAAACTGATAGGCATAGGGTAATCCGTTAGCAATCCAAGAAGACCAGGAGTCACTTTATGCTGAGCGTTCAAGATCGTGCCATCGTCAAATCCACCGTGCCACTGCTCGAAAGCGGTGGTGAAGCGCTGATCACACACTTCTACCGCATGATGCTCTCCGAATACCCGGAAGTCCGCCCACTGTTCAACCAGGCCCACCAGGCCAGTGGTGATCAGCCGCGAGCCCTGGCCAACGGCGTATTGATGTATGCGCGCCATATCGACCAACTCGACCAGTTGGGCGACCTGGTGGCCAAGATCATCAACAAGCACGTGGCCCTGCAGATTCTGCCGGAGCACTACCCGATTGTCGGCAGCTGCCTGCTGCGGGCCATTGCCGAAGTATTGGGCGAAGAGATCGCCACCCCGGAAGTGATCGCGGCCTGGGGTGCGGCCTACGGGCAACTGGCGGACATCCTGATCGGTGCCGAAACCAGCATCTACGACCAGAAGGAACAGGCACCGGGCGGCTGGCGCGGGGCGCGGGAATTCATCGTGGCCGGCAAGGTCGAGGAGAGCACCGAGATCACCTCGTTCTACTTTGAACCTGCAGACAAAGGCCCGATCCTGGAGGCAGAACCCGGCCAGTACATCGGCATGAAACTGATCCTCGACGGTGAAGAGATCCGTCGTAACTACTCGCTGTCAGCGCTGGCGAACAAAGGCCAGTACCGCATCAGCGTCAAGCGTGAAGCCGGTGGCCGCGCTTCCAACTACTTGCATGACCAGTTGCATGTCGGCGCCAGCATCCAGTTGTTCCCGCCATCGGGCGAGTTCACCCTGACCGCCAGCGACAAACCTCTGGTGCTGATCAGCGGCGGCGTCGGCATTACCCCGACCCTGGCGATGCTCGAAGCTGCGCTGGAAACTCAGCGGCCGGTGCATTTCATCCACTGCGCGCGCAACGGCAGCGTCCATGCCTTCCGCGACTGGATCGATGGCCTGGCCGAGCGTCACCCGCAGCTCAAGCGCTTCTACTG
>NZ_JBFUIC010000015.1:0-45953 GCF_056402075.1 Pseudomonas sp. P4_C3 | reverse complement strand
GCGTTGAGTTGCAAGTGCTCAGGGTTGTTCAGGACCTTGGCGATCATCTCGCGCAGACCCGAACCACCGGTCGTAGCGGAGAACAGCATGGTCTGCTGACGGTTGGTGYACTCGTCCACCAGACGCTGCACGTCTTCGGCGAAGCCCATGTCGAGCATGCGGTCGGCTTCGTCGAGCACCAGTACTTCAACTTCCTTCAAGTCGAGGTTGCCGGCGTTCAGTTGCTCGATCATCCGGCCCGGCGTACCGATCAGGATGTCCGGCACCTTGCGCAGCATCGCGGCCTGGACCTTGAAGTCTTCGCCGCCGGTGATCAGTCCGGACTTGATGAAGGTGAACTGCGAGAAGCGTTCAACTTCTTTCAGGGTCTGCTGGGCCAGTTCGCGGGTCGGCAGCAGGATCAGGGTCTTGATGCTGACGCGGATTTTCGCCGGGCCGATCAGACGGTTGAGGATCGGCAAAACGAATGCAGCGGTTTTGCCGCTACCGGTTTGCGCCGTCACCCGCAGGTCACGCCCCTGGAGCGCCAGCGGGATGGCCGCGGCTTGCACAGGCGTTGGCTCGACAAATTTCAGCTCGGCCACGGCTTTGAGCAGGCGTTCGTGCAGGGCGAATTGGGAAAACACGGGTGCTACCTCGAAGAAATGCAAAAAAACAGCTGCATAGGGTAACGGTTTCGAGCGCTCAGGCCGAGTTTCTTTATACAAATGGCGGTAAACAGTTGGTTTTTTGTTGCCTGATTTTTCCCGAAACGTAATACAAAGCGCCTTAAATGCTCTAATCCCCTCTCGCGCCTTACAGAAGAATCGTTTTCGACCATGGATATCAAACAGCTCTGGACCAACGTCCTGGACCTTTGGGGTGCCCTCGACCAGCACCCGCTCGTGCACTCCAGCCTGTCGCTGTTGTTGCTGCTGGCAATTGCGCTGTTCCTCGGACGGGTGGCGCGTTACCTCATTCTGCACGCGGCAAAAATGCTTGGCCGCCAGCCGGCCTTGCACTGGGTCAATGATTTCCTGCAGAACAAGGTGTTCCATCGCCTGGCGCAGATCACGCCTTCGCTGGTGATCCAGTTCGGTCTCAATCTGGTGCCGGACCTGAGCAAGACCAGTCTGAATTTCCTCGGTAACGTCGCGCTGTCCTTCACCTTGCTGTTTCTGCTGCTGTCGGTCAGCGCCCTGCTCAATGCCCTGCTGGACATCTACGCCCGCACCGAGCACGCCCGCACCCGCTCGATCAAAGGCTATGTGCAACTGGCGAAAATGGTGTTGTACGTGTTTGGCGCGATCGTCATCGTCGCCACGCTGATCGACCGCTCGCCGCTGTTGTTGCTGTCGGGTCTGGGTGCCATGTCGGCGGTGATTCTGTTGGTATACAAGGACACCCTGCTGTCGTTCGTCGCCAGCGTGCAGTTGACCAGCAACGACATGCTGCGGGTCGGCGACTGGATCGAGATGCCACAGGTGGGTGCCGACGGCGATGTGGTGGACATCACCCTGCACACGGTCAAGGTGCAGAACTTCGACAAGACCATCGTCTCGATCCCGACCTGGCGCCTGATGTCCGAGTCGTTCAAGAACTGGCGCGGCATGCAGGCTTCCGGTGGGCGCCGGATCAAACGCAGTCTGTTCATCGACGCCAGCGGCGTACGCTTTCTGCGTGACGACGAAGAGCAGAAGCTGTCCCAGGTGCACTTGCTCACTGACTACATGACCCGCAAACAGGCCGAACTCAAGGCCTGGAACGAAGCTCAGGGCAACGTCGCGGCCATGTCGGCCAACCGTCGGCGGATGACCAACATCGGCACTTTGCGCGCCTATGCACTGGCCTACCTGAAGAGTCACCCGGAGATCCAGCCGAACATGACCTGCATGGTGCGTCAGATGCAGACAACGGCCCAGGGTATTCCGCTGGAAATCTACTGTTTTACCCGCACCACGGCGTGGGCTGATTACGAGCGGATCCAGGGGGATATTTTCGACTACCTGCTGGCGGTGCTGCCGGAGTTTGGCTTGAGCCTGTATCAGCAGCCGAGCGGAACGGATTTGCGTGCGGGGATATTGCCGGCGGTGCTGGGCGTGAGCCATATTCCCGAAGCGGAAAAACGCAGGGTGTAACACCCAAAAAAACTGTGGGAGCGAGCCTGCTCGCGATGGGGGAGGGTCAATCRACAACATTGTTGAATGACCCAGCGCCATCGCGAGCAGGCTCGCTCCCACAGGTGTCGCGATAATTTTCTCGGTTACTTCACCTGCCGCTGCGGTGCCTTGTGCACCATGGTGTAGGCGTAATCCACGCCCATGCCGTACGCGCCGCTGTGTTCCAGCACCAGTTCCATCACCGCTTCGTAAGTATCCTTGTGCGCCCAGTCACGCTGGTATTCGAGCAACACTTGTTGCCAGGTCACCGGTACCGCGCCGGCCTGAATCATCCGTTGCACCGACATGTCGTGGGCTTCCTTGCTGGTGCCACCGGAGGCGTCGGTGACGATGTACACCTCGTAGCCTTCAGCCAGGGCCTCCAGTGCCGGGAAAGTCAGGCAGACCTCAGTCCACAGCGCGGCAATGATCAGCTTCTTGCGACCGGTGGCTTTCACCGCGTCTACCAGTGCCTTGTCTTCCCAGGAGTTCATCGAGGTGCGCTCGATCGGCTTTTGCTCCGGGTGCACTGCCAGCAATTCAGGCCAGATGTAACCGCTGAAGCTTTCGGTTTCGACCGAGGTGTAGATGGTCGGCACGTTGAAGATCTTCGCTGCCTTGGCCAGGCCCACGGTGTTGTTCTTCAGGGTCTGGCGATCAATGGACTGCACGCCGAAAGCCATTTGCGGCTGGTGGTCGATCAGGATCAGGGCGGAGTTGGTTGGGTTGAGCAGTTCACGAATAGACATGGCGCGTTCCTTTTGATGTCGATACTTCGAATGGGTAAGGGGTTAGTCGACCTTGCCTTCAGCAGCGTTGTTGTCGGCTTGGATGTCACTTTAGGGGCTAGCGATAAAAGGGACAATTACCTAAAATAGAGAATCATTGATTCTAAAATAGGGACAATATGGATCGCATCGAATGCATGCGCGCCTTCGTCGTCACGGTCGGCGAGAACGGCTTCGCCGCAGCCGCCCGGGCCATGGACGTGCCGCGCTCGAAAGTCAGCAAACAGATTCAGGCACTGGAAGAAGCCATCGGCGTGCAATTGCTGCAACGCACCACCCGCAGCCTGCACCTGACCGAGGCCGGAGCCGAGTATTTCGACGCAGCACGGGAGGTGCTGGCGGCACTGGACGAGGCCGAGCAACGCGCCCGTGACGGCATCGGCGAGTTACGCGGTGTGTTGCGGGTCAATGCGCCGATGTCGTTCGGTCTTCGGCGGCTGGGGCCATTGATTCCGCTGTTTCATGAACAGCACCCGAACATCGAGTTGCAACTGGTGCTCAGCGACCAGCAGGTCGATCCGGTGCGGGGCGGCTTTGACGTAACCATCCGCATCGCCAGCATGCCCGACTCGACGATGATCGCCCGGCAGCTGGCGCCCGCACCGCGCATCATGGTGGCGTCCCCGGCTTATCTCGAACGCGCCGGCGTTCCGCAGACTCCGCAGGATCTGCGCGCCCATCAATGCCTGAACTACGGGTATCTGCAGAGCGGTGTCAGCCTGCAACTGTGCAATGGCAAGGAAACCCAACGGGTGAACGTCACCGGCCCACTGCACGCCAACAACGGCGACCTGCTCGCCCAGGCCGCCGAAGCCGGCATGGGCATCGCCCTGCTGCCCGACTTCATCGTCGAAGATGCGCTGGCGGCCGGGCGGCTGGTGCCGGTGCTGTGCGAATGGCAGGCTCCGGCGATCACCATCAACGCGGTGTATTCGTCGGCGCGGCGGGTGCCGCAGAAGACCCGGGCGTTTATCGAGTTTCTGGTGGGGCAACTGGCGCCGAAGTGATTTTTCGAAATCATACAATTCATTGTAGGAGCGAGCCTGCTCGCGATGGCGGAGTGTCAGTCGACGATGATGTTGCCTGATCCACCGCAATCGCGAGCAGGCTCGCTCCTACAGGGATATCGGGTTATCCAGGGTTCAGTGGACGGCCAGAGGTTTGCGTATACCCAACCGACTGATCCACACCGCCAGCAAAATCACCGAACCGCCGAGCAACAACCGCCCCAGTTCTTCATGCTGGTTCCATATCAGCAGGTTGATCAGCAGTCCCACCGGCACATGCAGGTTGTTCATCACCGCCAGCGTCCCGCCGTTGACCAGGCACGCGCCCTTGTTCCACCAGTACAGCCCCAAAGCGGTCGAGACCAGGCCGAGGAACAGCAGCACGCCCCATTGCAGCGGCGCTTCGGGCAGGAAGTTCTGTTTGCCGAATAGTAGAAACGCCGGCAACACCACCGCCAGCGCGCCGAGGTAGAAGTAGCCGAAGCGACGGTAATGCGGCAGATCGCTTGGGTGGCGCGCGACCAGGTGTTTGTAGAGCACCTGCCCGGCAGCGAAGGTGAAGTTGGCCAATTGCAGCAACAGGAAACCCATGAGGAAGTCCGGACTGATCCGGTCAAGGCGAATCACCGCCGCCCCCGCCACCGCCACCAGCGCCGCGACCAGGGCCCAGGGATTGAAGCGACGGTTGAGCGCATCTTCGATCAGGGTCACGTGCAGCGGCGTGAGGATGGTGAACAACAACACTTCCGGCACCGTCAGTACACGAAAGCTCAGGTACAGGCAGACGTAGGTCACGCCAAACTGCAACGCGCCGATCAGCAGCATGCCGCGCATGAATGCCGGCTCCACCGAGCGCCAGCGGGTCAGCGGGATGAACACCAGCCCTGCCAGCAGTACGCGTACCAGCACGGCAAAGTAACTGTCGACATGACCGGCCAGGTATTCGCCGATCAAACTGAAGGAAAACGCCTGGATCAGCGTGACAAAAAGTAGATAGCCCATGCTCGCCTCATTTCGAATGGCGGCGACGATAGCGGTTTTTGCCTTGAATCGCGATCCCCGAAAGCTGTCGGAAAACACGCAAGTCCCTGTAGGAGCGAGCCTGCTCGCGATWGCGGTGGATCAGTCAACATCATTGTCGACTGACACTCMGYCATCGCGAGCAGGCTCACTCCTACAGGGGTTTTGTAGGTGTTCGTCAGATCACAGACAAAAAAAAGCCCGATCTCGCTAAAGCGTTCAATCGGGCCAGAGCACTCAGGAGCAACAAGTGCGAAGGGAGGTTCGATGCGCGTACAGGCTTGAAGGGTTGCGCCAGGTCACTAGACCATCCAGCGATTATCTGGCGATTAACGTATCAGGCCACTTGCGAAAGCTTGGCGTTCGCCTGGTTCAAGCCTTTCTCCTGGAAGTCACCGCCCAGGTTCATGCCTTCGGCGTGGATGAATGTCACGTCGTGGATACCGATGAAGCCCATGACCTGACGCAGGTACGGTTCCTGGTGATCGGCGGTGCTGCCGGCGTAGATCCCGCCACGAGCCGTCAGCACGTAGGCACGCTTGCCGCTGAGCAAGCCTTGCGGACCGGTTTCGGTGTACTTGAAGGTCACTCCGGCCCGCAGCACATGGTCAAGCCAGGCTTTCAGGGTGCTGGGGATGGCGAAGTTGTACATCGGCGCGGCCATCACCAGTACATCGGCGGCGAGCAATTCGTCGGTCAACTGGTTGGAGCGTTCCAGGGACGCCTGTTCGATGTCGCTGCGCTGCTCGGCGGGTTTCATCCAGCCACCCAGCAGGTTGATGTCCAGGTGCGGCACCGGCTTGACGGCCAGGTCCCGGATAGTGATCTGGTCATTCGGGTGAGCGGCTTTCCACTGGCTGATGAAGGTCTGGGTCAGTTGACGGGAAACCGAGTCTTGCTGACGGGCACTGCTTTCGATGATCAGAACGCGGGACATGGGATGTAGCCTCCATCTGAGAATGCTGTAGGTCGATGGAGTGAAGGTTAAACAGAGTCATATCGATGAAAAAGCGCAAATAACTGCTATAACCCATCGATAAATTCGTTTATAAGCACAGCATACCCTGCCTCTGTAGGAGCGAGCTTGCTCGCGAGGGTGTATCAGACACAGTGGTGTCGATTGACCCACCGCATCGCGAGCAAGCTCGCTCCTGCAGAAGAGCCAGGCGTCATTTCGGGGTGCAGGACAGTTCGATGCGCAGCTTGATGATGCTACGGGTGAATTTGACGGTGGCATTTTTGTGCTTGCCGGCCGGTACGTCGATCTTGCGGGTACGCGGTGCTTCCGGGCCATTGATGAAAACGGCCTTGCAGCTGGCATCGACGTCGCCGTAGTTGGCCACCTGAATGGAGCCGATGTCGCTATCCGTGTCGTAGGTCTGGTAATCGATCTTCATGCCGTTGAGTTCTTTCTTCACGTCGATCGGGTAAGCCATCGCCGTCAGCGGCAGCAGCGCCAGCATCACACAACAGATTTTTTTCATTCAGCAGCCTCCAGTAAGGGCTGCCAGCTTAGGACAAGAGGAGCTCAACATGAAAGCGCCCCGCGTGACCCTTGATCAATGGCGAACGCTACAAGCCGTGGTCGATCACGGTGGTTTCGCCCAGGCCGCCGAGGCGCTGCATCGCTCGCAATCGTCAGTCAGCTACACCGTGGCCCGCATGCAGGATCAACTCGGTGTGCCGTTGCTGCGCATCGACGGACGCAAAGCCGTGCTGACCGAAGCCGGCGGCGTGCTATTACGCCGTTCCCGGCAACTGGTGAAACAGGCCAGTCAGCTGGAAGACCTGGCCCATCACATGGAGCAGGGCTGGGAAGCCGAAGTGCGCCTGGTGGTCGATGCCGCTTACCCAAGCGCCCGCCTCGTCCGCGCCTTGACCGCGTTCATGCCGCAAAGCCGTGGCTGCCGGGTGCGCCTGCGTGAGGAAGTGCTGTCGGGCGTGGAGGAAGTCCTGCTCGAAGGCGTGGCTGACCTGGCCATCACCGGGTTCAGTATTCCCGGTTACCTGGGCGCGGAATTGAGCGACGTCGAGTTCGTGGCGGTCGCCCACCCGGAGCATCCCCTGCACCGCCTCAACCGCGAACTGAGCTTCCAGGACCTGGAAAGCCAGATGCAAGTGGTGATCCGCGACTCGGGCCGCCAGCAACCACGAGACGTCGGCTGGCTCGGTGCCGAACAGCGCTGGACCGTTGGCAGCCTGGCCACCGCTGCGACCTTCGTCAGCAGCGGCCTGGGGTTTGCCTGGCTGCCCAGGCACATGATCGAACGGGAACTCAAGGAAGGTACGCTCAAGCTGCTACCGTTGGATCAGGGCGGCAGCCGTAACCCGAGCTTTTACCTGTATTCGAACAAGGACAAACCGCTCGGGCCGGCCACGCAGATTCTCATCGAACTGCTGCGTACGTTTGACACCGCACCACTGGACGCACCGTTCGCCGCCCCCGAACAAGCCTGACACGGAGTGTATGCATGGCCTATTTCGAACACGAAGGTTGCAACCTGCACTATGAGGAATATGGCCACGGTACGCCGCTGCTGCTGGTCCACGGTCTCGGCTCCAGTACGCTGGACTGGGAAAAACAGATCCCGGCACTGGCCACCCGCTACCGGGTGATCGTCCCCGATGTCCGCGGTCACGGCCGTTCGGACAAACCCCGGGAGCGCTACAGCATTGCCGGATTCAGCGCTGACCTGATTGCACTGATCGAACACCTCAATCTCGGCCCGGCACATTATGTCGGCCTGTCGATGGGCGGCATGATCGGCTTCCAGTTGGGCGTGGATCAGCCGCAACTGCTCAAGAGCCTGTGCATCGTCAACAGCGCACCCGAGGTCAAACTGCGCAGCCGCGATGACTACTGGCAGTGGTTCAAGCGCTGGAGCCTGATGCGCGCCCTTAGCCTGGGCGCCATCGGCAAGGCGCTGGGCGGCAAGTTGTTCCCGAAGCCCGAGCAGGCCGACTTGCGACAAAAGATGGCCGAACGCTGGGCAAAAAACGATAAACATGCTTATCTCGCCAGCTTCAATGCCATTGTCGGCTGGGGGGTTCAGGAACGACTTTCGAAGGTCACCTGTCCAACCCTCATCGTCAGCGCCGACCGTGACTACACACCGGTGGCGCTGAAGGAAAACTACGTAAAACTGCTGCCCGACGCGCGGCTGGTGGTGATCGCCGATTCCCGCCACGCCACGCCGCTGGACCAGCCGGAACACTTCAACCAGACACTGCTGGAATTTCTGACCGCAGTCGACACCACCACTCAGGATCACTGACCCATGCTGAAAAAAATCGCCCTCGCCGCAGGCTCCGTCCTGTTTGCCGCCAACCTGATGGCCGCGACGCCGGAAAAGGCACCGCATGTGCTGCTGGACACCACCAATGGCCAGATCGAAATCGAACTGGACCCGGTCAAGGCCCCGATCAGTACCAAGAACTTTCTTGAGTACGTCGACAGCGGCTTCTACAACAACACGATTTTCCACCGGGTGATTCCGGGTTTCATGGTCCAGGGCGGCGGCTTCACCCAAGCCATGCAGCAAAAAGACACCAAGGCGCCGATCAAGAACGAGCACAAGAACGGCCTGGTCAACGTGCGTGGCACCTTGTCCATGGCCCGTACCTCGGTGCCTGACTCGGCCACCAGCCAGTTCTTCATCAACGTCAAGGACAACGACTTCCTTGACCAGGGCGACGGCTACGCGGTGTTCGGCAAAGTGGTCAAAGGCATGGACGTGGTCGATATCATCGTCAATTCGCCAACCACCGTTCGTGGCGGCATGAAGGACGTGCCAGCCGATCCGGTGTACATCAAGTCGGCCAAGCGCATCGACTGAGACTAAGCTGGACAAGGATGTCCGAGCCGTTGCCGGTGCTTGCCGGCAACGCTCAAACCGTTAAAAGGAGAGCCCGTTCGCGGGCGAAAAAAACATGCTTTATCGCCGTTTTGAAAAATTGATCGATGTTTTCCGTGAAGCACCGACGGCGTCTCCGCCGGACCGGGTTTTCCCTTTTTATACCTATTACCTCAAGCAGGTCTGGCCGAGCTTCGCCGCCCTGCTGATCGTCGGCCTGATGGGTGCCTTGATCGAAGTGGCATTGTTCAGCTACCTGAGCCGCATCATCGACCTGGCCCAAGGCACGCCGAACGTCAGTCTGTTCCAGGATCATGCCCTCGAACTGACCTGGATGGTGGTGGTTGCGCTGGTGCTGCGCCCGATCTTTGTCGGCCTGCATGACCTGCTGGTGCACCAGACCCTGAGCCCCAGCATGACCAGCATGATCCGCTGGCAGAACCACAGCTACGTGCTCAAGCAGAGCCTGAATTTCTTCCAGAACGACTTCGCCGGGCGCATCGCCCAACGCATCATGCAAACCGGCAACTCACTGCGTGATTCCGCCGTCCAGGCCGTGGATGCCCTGTGGCATGTGCTGATCTACGCCATCAGCTCCCTGGTGCTGTTCGCCGAAGCCGACTGGCGCCTGATAATCCCGCTGTTGACATGGATATTCGCCTTCATCGGCGCCCTCTGTTACTTCGTGCCACGGGTCAAGGATCGCTCGGTGGTGGCGTCCGATGCGCGCTCCAAACTCATGGGGCGGATTGTCGACGGCTACACCAATATCACCACCCTGAAGCTGTTCGCCCACACCAACTTCGAACAGCAATACGCCCGCGAAGCCATCAAGGAACAGACCGAGAAGGCGCAACTGGCCGGCCGCGTGGTCACCAGCATGGACGTGGCCATCACCAGCATGAACGGCTTGCTGATCGTCTGCACCACCGGCCTGGCCCTGTGGTTGTGGACGCAGTCGCTGATCAGCGTGGGCGCGATTGCCCTGGCCACCGGCCTGGTGATCCGCATCGTCAACATGTCCGGCTGGATCATGTGGGTGGTCACCGGCATTTTCGAAAACATCGGCATGGTGCAGGACGGTCTGCAGACCATTTCGCAACCGGTCTCCGTTACCGACCGCGACCAGGCCAAACCCCTGGCGGTGGCCCGTGGCGAAGTACGCTTCGAACAGGTGGACTTCCACTACGGCAAGCGGAGCGGGATCATCGGTGACCTCAACCTGACCATCAAGGCCGGTGAAAAAATCGGCCTGATCGGCCCGTCCGGTGCCGGCAAATCGACCCTGGTGAACCTGCTGCTGCGCCTGTACGACGTCGAAGGCGGACGCATCCTGATCGACGGCCAGAACATCGCCGACGTCAGCCAGGAAAGCCTGCGCGAACGCATCGGCATGATCACCCAGGACACGTCGCTGCTGCACCGTTCGATCCGCGACAACCTGCTGTATGGCAAACCCGACGCCACCGACGCCCAACTCTGGGAAGCGGTGCAYAAGGCCCGGGCTGACGGGTTCATTCCGTCGCTGTCAGACGCTGAAGGCCGCACCGGTTTCGATGCCCACGTCGGTGAGCGCGGGGTGAAACTCTCCGGCGGCCAGCGCCAGCGCATCGCCATTGCCCGAGTGTTACTCAAGGACGCGCCGATCCTGATCATGGACGAGGCCACCTCGGCACTGGATTCGGAAGTCGAAGCGGCGATCCAGGAAAGCCTCGAAACCCTGATGCAGGGCAAAACCGTGATCGCCATCGCTCACCGGCTCTCGACCATCGCCCGGATGGACCGGCTGGTGGTGCTGGAAAACGGCAAAATCGCCGAAACCGGAACCCATGCCGAGCTGCTCGCCCATGGCGGTTTGTATGCGCGGTTATGGCAACACCAGACCGGTGGGTTTGTCGGGATCGATTGAGTATTACGGTGGCCGAAAACCTGTGGGAGCGAGCTTGCTCGCGATGACGGAGTGTCAGTCGACAGCAATGGCGTCTGATTCACCGCAATCGCGAGCAAGCTCGCTCCCACAGGGATAAGCGTCATACCGAAAGATCGAAATAACCGCCAGGCCCCGCCAACAACGGGCCCTGGCGGTTTTTTATGCCTGCTGGAATTCTGAAAAAACCGTGCTGTACTGACTTCAACGTTCTGGAGGTGGTTCTGCAGTCCATCGGCTGGATGCTAAAGGCAGCATAATCTCGAAAGGACACTCTCTTATGTCTCTGTTAAAACGTTCGGCTACCGAGTTGGTAGGTACGTTCTGGCTGGTGTTGGGTGGTTGCGGCAGTGCGGTGTTGGCGGCGGCTTTTCCGGATGTGGGGATCGGTCTGCTCGGGGTATCCTTCGCGTTTGGCCTGACAGTGCTGACCATGGCTTTCGCCATCGGCCATATTTCCGGCTGCCATCTCAATCCTGCGGTGTCCCTCGGCCTTGTGGTAGGTGGGCGGTTTCCAGCCAATGAATTGCCGGCCTACATCGTTGCCCAGGTCATTGGCGGCGTGATTGCAGCCGCCCTGCTGTATTTCATTGCCAGCGGCAAACCCGGTTTCGAACTGGCAGGGGGCCTGGCGTCCAACGGCTATGGAGAACACTCGCCTGGCGGCTATTCAATGGCCGCAGGTTTTGTCTGTGAGCTGGTGATGACCGCAATGTTCATCCTGATCATCCTCGGCGCCACCGACAAACGTGCACCGGCAGGACTGGCGCCGATTGCCATCGGCCTGGGGCTGACGCTCATCCACCTGATCTCGATCCCGGTCACCAACACCTCGGTCAACCCGGCGCGCAGCACCGGCCCGGCGCTGATCGTCGGCGGCTGGGCAATTCAACAACTGTGGATGTTCTGGGTCGCACCGCTACTCGGTGCCGTGGTCGGCGGCGTGCTGTATCGCTGGCTGGGCAAAGAAGAAAGCTGAAACGCTGAAGATCAGCCTTGTCGATAAGGCAAGGCTGACTTCGCATCCTCAGCATAAGCCAACACTCCCAGCCGCTCCTGCTCCAGAAAGTCTTTAACCGCTGCTTTCAATCCCGGATGCCGCAAGTAGTGCCAGGAATGCGTAATGACTGGCTCGAATCCGCGAATCAGTTTGTGCTCACCCTGTGCCCCGGCATCAAAACGCTGGAAACCGTTGGCGATGGCATAGTCCATGCCCTGGTAGAAACAGGTCTCGAAATGCAGGCGATCGAACTCCGCCAGGCATCCCCAGTAACGGCCATAAAAGCTGTCGCCCCCCACCAGACTGAACGCCATCGCCACCGGCCGTGAACCTTGCTTGGCCAGCACCACGCGAATCGACTCCGGCATGCGTTCGGCCAGCAGGCTGAAAAACTCCCGTGTCAGATACGGCGCTTGCCGGCGCACCGCATAGGTATTGGCGTAGCAGGCATAGACGAAATCCCATTGCGCCTGACTCAGCTCCCGCCCTTCAAGCCACTCAAACTCGAAGCCCTGCCCGGCCACCTGCTCGCGCTCCTTGCGCATCTGTTTGCGCTTGCGCGAACTCAGCACATCGAGGAAGTCCTGGAAATCCCGGTAGCCGCGATTCTGCCAGTGGTATTGACAGCCAACGCGCTGCAGCCAGCCGGGCTGCTCACTCAGTGCCGCGTCGGTAAACGGATCGGTGAAATTGATGTGGGCACTGGAGAGCCCTTCAAGCTCAAGGTAACCCGGCAGGCTTTTCAATAACTCGAAGCCGTCTTCGACCGTGGCCGCCAACAGCCGCGGCCCGGTGACCGGACTGAACGGCACCGCGGTCAACAGCTTGGGGTAGTAGTCGATGCCTGCACGTTCACAGGCATCGGCCCAGGCGTGATCGAACACGTATTCGCCGTAGGAATGCCACTTGCGATAACCGGGTAGCGCGGCGATCAAGCGCTCACCTTCAACGTGAAGCAAATGCTCAGGCTGCCAGCCGGTATGGGGTCCGATGCTGCCGCTGTCTTCCAGTGCGCTCAAAAAAGCGTGACGCAGAAAAGGCTGAGTCTCGGGCACCAGTGCGTCCCAGGTCTGCGGGGCGATTTCTGACAGTTTTTGCAGGCGTTGCAACGGCATCACCATCCTCACTCTTCATGGCGTGAAAGCCCCGCGAGTATCGCCTATCGCTCCGCATTGCACACGAGCAAACCGACGACAGTGCTCTAACTCAATAGTTCACGGCGACTTTGTATCGTCATCGACATGACATCACAGTGCCGCTGCTCTGTCATAAACCATCGCGATACTGGCGCCTGTTTTTAGAGCGCCGGGTTATACCCGGTCAGTGTTTTCCGCCCCTAACGGTCGGTTGTGTCCCGGATGGCTCTGTCATCCCCTCTCATCTTCGGAGATTGATATGCGTCTTGCTTCCACGAAAACTGCGGCGGCCTTGTGCGGTGGCCTGTTGCTGGCCATGAGCGTTCCGGCCAGTGCTGCAGTCGACGCCAAACTGCTCGACATGCTCAAGGCTAACGGCTCGATCACCAATGCGCAGTACAGCGAACTGCAAGCCGAGCTGGCCAGGGATCAGAAAGACCAGCAGATCGCCCGTCAGGCTCAGCAAGAGACTAACGAGCAAATCGCGGCCACCGCGAAGAAAACCGACGCACTGAGCACCTTTGACCAGAAGTTGGCATGGGCCGCCAAGACCCAGTTCAAGGGTGACGTACGCTTCCGTGAAGAAACCGTGCACAACGATGGCGTGCCAAACAACAAGGACCAGGACCGTCAGCGCATTCGTGCCCGTCTGGGTGCCTACAGCGAAATCAACCCGCAGGTCGACACCGGTATCCGTATCGCCACCGGCAGCAACGACGACGCTCGCTCGACCAACCAGGACCTGAACAACTACTTCGACAAGAAGCAGATCTGGCTGGACCAGGGTTACATCGACTACCACCCGGACGCGATCAAGAACCTGCACCTGGTTGGCGGCAAGATGCCGCAACAATGGGTGAGCATGGGCGACATCATCTGGGATAGCGATATCAACCCGGAAGGTCTGGCAGTCACCTACAAGTACCCGCTGAGCGGCAGCACCGAGCTGTTCGGTAGCGCCGGTCACTACACCCTCAAGGACAACGTCGACGGCGAAGGCGTGCAGTTCAAGCACGACCTGCGTCTGTACGCGGGCCAGTTGGGTGGTCGCTTCGCCATCACCGACAGCATGAAAATGACCTTGGGCGGCAGTATCTACTCCTACGACAACGACAGTAGCAGTGCCTGCCCTACCTCCGGCACTGTTACCACGCCATGCGCCCTGGCCGTCAACGGCAACAGCCCGAACGAAACCTTCAAACTGTACGAAGGCTTTGGTCAGCTGGACTTCAGCAACCTGCCAGTTCCGCTGTCGATCTACGGTCAGTACGTCAACAATACCGATGCCAGCAACGACCAGGACACTGGCTGGCTGGCCGGTGTGAAGTCCAAGCTCTACGGCTTCAACCTGGACTACAACTACCGCGACGTGCAGCGTAACGCTGTGGTGGGCGCCTTCACCGACTCCGACTTCGCCAACGGCTTCACCGGTTCGCGCGGCAGCAAGCTGAAAGTGAGCTACGACCTGGACAAGAACTTCGCCCTGGGCGCGACTTACTTCATGGCGACCTCGGACCAGACCAACGCCAACATCAACAAGAAAGATTCGGACATCAACACCCTGCAACTGGATGCCGAAGCGAAGTTCTGATTCACCCCGCTACACGACTCGGGCAAGGAAGCCCGGGCTCCTTTTACAGCCTGGCGTTGGTGTGTCGGTCCCCATCATCCTCCGACACATCAACGCCGGGCTGTTTGTTTTTGCCAACCCTTCCCTGTAGGAGCGAGCTTGCTCCGGGCGGCGTTCCGACGAAGAACTCAAAAACTCTGCGTTCATCCAGATTGCACGCGTTATCGTTGACGACCTTCGTCGGAACGCCGCCCGGAGCAAGCTYGCTCCTACATCCTACAACTTGCGCAGCAACACGCTACCAATCGAATAACCTGCGCCGAATGAGCTGAGCACGGCCAGCGAACCGGCGGCCAGATCGTCCTGGTTCTTGTGGAACGCAATCACGGAACCGGCGGAGCTGGTGTTGGCGTAGGTATCGAGAATCACCGGCGCTTCCTGTTCGGTGGCGTCGCGACCCAGCAGTTTCTTGACGATCAGGTGGTTCATGCTGAGGTTGGCCTGGTGCAGCCAGAAGCGCTTCACGTCGCTGACGTTGAGCTGGTTCTCCTGCAGATGCTCACTGATCAGCTCGGCAACCAGCGGGCAGACTTCCTTGAACACCTTGCGGCCTTCCTGCACGAACAGTTTGTCCTTGGCGCCGATACCCTCTTCTGCCGCGCGGTTGAGGAAGCCGAAGTTGTTGCGGATGTTGTTGGAGAACTTGGTCAGCAGCTTGGTGCTGACGATGTCGAACTGGTACTTGGACGTCGCCAGGTCGGCACGTTCGATGATCACCGCGGTGGCGGCATCGCCGAAGATGAAGTGGCTGTCACGGTCACGGAAGTTCAGGTGGCCGGTGCAGACTTCCGGGTTGACCATCAGGACTGCCCGGGCCTGGCCCAGTTGCACGCTGTTGGCGGCGGTCTGGATACCGAAGGTCGCCGAGGAACACGCCACGTTCATGTCGAAACCGAAACCCTGGATGCCCAGCGCTTCCTGGACTTCGATGGCAATGGCCGGGTAAGCGCGTTGCAGGTTGGAGCAGGCGACGATCACGCCGTCGATGTCTGCTGCGGTCTTGCCGGCACGCTGCAAGGCTTGTTCGGCCGCGCCGATGGCCATCTGGCAGAGCACCGACCATTCGTCGTTGGAACGTTCCGGCAGGCGCGGGGCCATGCGCTGCGGGTCGAGGATGCCGTCCTTGTCCATGACAAAGCGGCTCTTGATGCCGGAGGCTTTTTCGATGAACGCTGCGCTGGATTCGGTCAATGCCTCCACTTCACCGCGTGCAATAGCATCGGCGTTGTCGGCGTTGAATTGCGCGACGTAGGTATTGAAAGACTGCACCAGCTCTTCGTTGGAAATGCTGTTGGCCGGGGTGTAAAGGCCGGTGCCGCTGATGACGACGTTATGCATGGTCGTGTCTCTAATCTGTTCAGGCAGAAAGCATTGGTACCGACGTACCAATACACAAAGGATCTATTCCCATCCGGGGGACGCAAACCTGGCATCGCTTTATTCCGACCTGCCCGAGACCGTGAAGGCTCAAAACCGCGGGGCCGGCGTTTATAGGCGCGAAGTTTGCCATAAACCCAGGGTTTTGGCCCCTTTTTGCTGGATGGACCGTTTGCCACAGACACTACATCAACCTGTGGGAGCGAGCTTGCTCGCGATGGGGCCATCACATTCAACATCTATATTGCATGTCAGGCCGCCATCGCGAGCAAGCTCGCTCCCACAGGGTTTTGCACAAGCCTCGGGTCTACGGTTCGACTTGCGACCACTGCTTGTTCAGGCGCTTGTCGGAAATCGGCACCTTTGTCCCCAATTGCTGGGCAAACAGCGAAACCCGGTATTCCTCCAGCCACCAGCGATACAACTCCAGTTGCGGATCGCGTTTGCCTTCCTGGGCGTGTTTGCTGGCGCGGGTCTGGTATTGCGTCCACAGGCCGCTCAATTCGCCACTCCAGACCCGGTCGCGCTGCACCTGGGCGCCGATTTTTTCGAAGCGCTGCTCGATCGCCTTGAGGTAACGCGGCAACTCCTTGAGCCACTGCATCGGCGTTTCCCGGACAAACCCCGGATAGACCAAGTGGCTGAGCTGTTGCTTGATATCGTTCAGGGCCACGGCTTGCGCCAGATCGATCTTGCCCTTGAAGCGCTTTTGCAAGCCGTGCCAGAACTTGAGGATTTCCAGAGTCAGCTTGGCCACTCGCTCGGCGTGCTCGGTCCAGGCGCCACGTTTGCGCTCGGCCAGCGACGCCAATCCAGCGCCATCGCGTGGCAGCGGGTCTTCGCCTTCAAGAATGCAGCTGTCGAGGCTGGCCAGCAGAATGTCTTCCACCAGCGCATCGACGCGCCCCATGTCGCGGTACAGCAGGCCCAGATCGGTCAGCCCCGGCAATTTGCCGCGCAGGAATTTAGCCGACTCGGCCAGTTGCTGCATCAGCAGGCGTTGCAGGGCACGGCGATGCTGGAACTCGGCCTCGGCCGGCGTCGAAAAACGCCCTTCCTTGACCGTACCGCTCTCCTCCACCAGCGCCGGATACACCGTCATCGACAGCCCGGCGATCTTCTGTTGGGTTTTCTCGGCCACGGCGGCGAATACTTTCGGCCCCACCGGCTGCTGGCTCTTCGCGGTTTGCGRCACCGCCAATGCCGCCTGGCTGGCCTCGGCGAAACGCGCCGTCAGTTCGGCCAGATCGCGACCTTCACCGAGGAACTTGCCCTGGGCGTCGACGATTTCCAGGTTCATCCGCAGATGGCTTTCGACCTGCTGCGCCGCCTCACTCCAGGCTTCGTCGCTGACCCGCGCGCCGGTCATGCGCAGCAGCTCGCGACCCAGGGCCTGAGGCAGTGAGCCCTCGGCAAATGTCATGCGTTGCAAGGCCGCTTTGACGAAGTCCGGCACTGGTACGAAATTCTTGCGCAGGGCCTTGGGCAGGTTGCGCACCAGGGCAATGCACTTGGCTTCGATGACACCGGGCACCAGCCATTCCAGGCGTTCCGGTGGCAGCATCGGTAACAGTGGTGCCGGCACGCGCAGGGTCACGCCGTCCCGTGGATGGTTGGGTTCGAAGTGGTAACTCAAGGCCAACTCCAGATCGCCGATGTGCAGCGTATCCGGGTAATGCTGGGCGGTGACTTCACTGGCTTCGCGGGCCAGCACGTCTTCTTCGCGCATGATCAGCAGTTGCGGGTCTTTCTGGCTGTTGATCCGATACCAACTGTCGAAGGTCGCCGTCTGATGGATCTCCGCCGGCAATCGCGCGTCATAGAAGGCGTACAGGGTTTCTTCGTCGGCGAGGATGTCGCGGCGACGGGCCTTGGCTTCCAGTTCGTCGAGTTGCTCCAGCAACTGCTTGTTGGCCGTCAGGCACTTGGCCTTCGACTGGATTTCGCCACGCACCAGTGCTTCGCGGATGAACAATTCACGGGATACCACCGGGTCCACCGGGCCGTAATGCACCGGCCGACGCCCAACCACGATCAACCCGAACAGGGTGATCTGTTCGAACGCCACGACCTGGCCGCGCTTCTTCTCCCAATGGGGTTCGAAGTGGTTTTTCTTGATCAGGTGCCCGGCCAGTGGCTCGATCCAGTCGGCATCGATCTTCGCCACCATGCGCGCATAGAGCTTGGTGGTTTCCACCAGTTCGGCGGTCATCAGCCACTGCGGACGCTTTTTACCGATACCCGACGACGGATGAATCCAGAAGCGCCGCTGACGGGCGCCGAGGTAATCGCCCTCTTCGGTTTTCTGGCCGATCTGGCTGAGCAACCCCACCAGCACCGCTTTGTGCAGTTTCGGATAGTCCGCCGGTTCTTTATTGAGGCTCAGCTGCATGTCGCGGCAGATCAGGCTCAACTGACGATGAGAGTCGCGCCATTCGCGCAGGCGCAGGTAATTCAGGAAATTCTTGCGGCACCAGTTACGCAGCGGACTGGCGGTCAGCGCCAGGCGTTGTTCTTCGAAACCGCGCCACAGATTGACCAGCCCGGCGAAGTCCGAATCGGCGTCTTTCCACTGGGCGTGGGCCTGATCCGCCGCTTGCTGACGCTCCGGCGGGCGTTCGCGCGGGTCCTGGATCGACATGGCGCTGGCGACGATCAGCACTTCCTGCAAGCTGCCGAGCTTCGCCGCTTCCAGCAGCATACGGCCCATGCGCGGGTCCACCGGCAGACGCGCCAATTGCCGGCCGAGCGGCGTCAACTGGCTGTTGCGGTCCACCGCCGAGAGTTCTTGCAGCAGGTTGTAACCGTCGCTGATGGCCTTGCCATCCGGCGGCTCGATGAACGGGAACGCGCTGACCTCGCCAAGGCGCAAATGCAACATCTGCAGGATGACCGCCGCGAGGTTGGTGCGCAGGATCTCCGGATCGGTAAATTCCGGGCGACCGAGAAAATCCTCCTCGCTGTACAGGCGCACGCAAATGCCCGGCTCGACCCGCCCGCAACGACCTTTACGCTGATTGGCGCTGGCCTGGGAAATGGCTTCAATCGGCAGGCGCTGGACCTTGGCCCGGTAGCTGTAGCGGCTGATGCGCGCGGTGCCGCTGTCGATCACGTAGCGGATGCCCGGTACGGTCAGCGAGGTTTCCGCGACGTTGGTCGCCAGGACCACGCGACGCCCAGGGTGCGACTGGAAAATTCGCTGTTGCTCGGCCGGCGACAGGCGCGCGTACAACGGCAGGATTTCGGTGTGCTTGAGCTGGGCCTTGCGCAGCATGTCAGCGGCGTCGCGAATCTCGCGTTCACCGGGCAGGAACACCAGCACGTCACCGGGACTACGACGTTCACTGCGCTCATAAGCGGCGATTTCGTCGAGGGTGGCGAGGATCGCCTGATCCACCGTCAAGTCATCCTCGACGCGGTTGCCCTCTTCGTCCTGCTCAAGTGTTAGCGGGCGATACCAGGTGTCCACCGGGTAGGTGCGGCCGGACACCTCGACAATCGGCGCGTCATCGAAGTGCTTGGAGAAACGCTCCAGGTCGATGGTCGCCGAGGTGATGATGACCTTCAGGTCGGGACGGCGCGGCAGCAGGGTTTTCAGGTAGCCGAGCAGGAAGTCGATGTTGAGGCTGCGTTCGTGGGCTTCGTCGACGATGATCGTGTCGTAGCGTTCCAGGTAGCGGTCGTTCTGGGTTTCCGCCAGCAGGATGCCGTCGGTCATCAGCTTGATCAGGGTGCTGGAATCGCTCTGATCTTCGAAACGCACCTGATAGCCGACCAGCGTACCCAGCGGCGTGCCGAGTTCTTCAGCTACGCGGCTGGCGACGCTGCGCGCAGCGATCCGCCGCGGCTGGGTGTGGCCGATCAGGCCGTGCTGGCCGCGACCGATTTCCAGGCAGATCTTCGGCAACTGGGTGGTTTTACCCGAGCCGGTTTCGCCGGCGATGATCAGCACCTGGTGCTTTTCCAGCGCCTTCTTGATTTCGTCGCGCTTGGCGGCGATCGGCAGGCTGTCGTCGTAACGAATCACCGGCAGGCTTGCCTTGCGCACCAGCACCTGCTCACAAGACGCCTGCATCCGCGTCACCCACTGGCCCAGCCTGGCCTCGTCGGGCTTCTTGCGCAGCTCAAGCAACTGCCGCCGCAGCCGGTGGCGGTCGGCGAGCATGGCGTGATCGAGGTTTTTCAGCAGTTTGTCGATGGAGGGCGATTCGTCGGTCATCGGGTACGCAATTCAGTCGTCTAGTGGCGCAGGTCGGGGATTGTCGCAGATTTTACGACCGCTGCGCGGCCGATCGCGAGCAAGCTCGCTCCCACACTGGATCTATAGCGACCACAAAATCGAGGCACACCGCAGTCAAATGTGGGAGCGAGCTTGCTCGCGATGGCGTCGCTGAGAACTACTCGTTGTCCAAACTTTTACGTCGATACGGAAACACATCAATCACCTTCCCCGCCCGAATCGCCTCTTGCAGGCTTTTCCAGTAATCGGCGTTATACAGTTCACCGTGCAACTGATCGAACAATCTGCGCTGCCCCGAATCGGCAAACAGGAACGGCGGAAACTCTTCCGGGAACACGTCCAGCGGCCCGATCGAGTACCACGGCTCGGAAGACATTTCATCTTCGGGTGTACGCGGTAGCGGAATGTGGCGGAAGTTGGCCTCGGTAAGGAAGCAGATCTCGTCATAGTCGTAGAACACCACACGACCGTGACGGGTCACCCCAAAGTTCTTCAGCAGCATGTCGCCGGGAAAGATGTTGGCCGCCGCCAGTTGCTTGATCGCCAGCCCGTAGTCTTCCAGGGCTTCGCGCACTTGCGCCTCGTTGGCGTTTTCCAGGTACAGGTTCAGCGGGGTCATGCGGCGCTCGGTCCAGCAGTGGCGGATCAGCACCGTGTCACCTTCCACCGACACCGTGGACGAYGCGACTTCCAGCAGTTCCTCCAGGCACGCTGGGTCGAACTTGCTCAGCGGGAAACGGAAGTCGGCGAATTCCTGGGTATCGGCCATGCGTCCGACGCGGTCGACACTCTTCACCAAACGGTACTTTTCGATCACCGTGGCGCGGTCGACGTTTTTCGACGGTGAGAAACGGTCCTTGATGATTTTGAACACGGTGTTGAAACCCGGCAGGGTGAACACGCTCATGACCATACCGCGCACACCGGGGGCCATGATGAACTGGTCGTCGGTGCTGGCCAGGTGATTGATCAGCGCCCGGTAGAACTCCGACTTGCCGTGCTTGTAGAAACCAATCGAGGTGTACAGCTCGGCAATGTGCTTGCCGGGCAGGATACGCCGCAGGAAGCCAATGAACTCCGCCGGCACCGGCACATCCACCATGAAATACGAGCGGGTGAACGAGAAAATGATCGAAACGTCTGCTTCGTCGGTGATCAGCGCATCGATCTGGATGCCGCGCCCTTCGAGGTGCAGCAATGGAATCGCCAGCGGCCATTGCTCGTCGGCGGTATAGATGCGCCCCACCAGGTACGCGCCTTTATTGCGATACAGCACCGAGGAAAACAGTTCGACGCTCAGTTCCGGGTCCTTGCATACCCAATCCGGCAAGTTCTCGCGCAGTTGCGCTTCGAGGCGCTTCAGGTCACCGGGCAGGTCGGCGTAATCCTCGCTGAAGCGGTAGTCGGCGAAGATGCTGGCGAGCATGGCCGACAATTGGCCTTGCGGCTTGTAGGTGCGGGTTTGCGCGGCCCGGGCACGGCGCAGGCTCGGCCGGGTGGTGTGAATGAACATGCAGCCGTCGCTGATCAGGTCATGGCTGAACAGCCCGCAGAAGATCGAGTTGTACCAGGTCTCGGACAGTTCATCGTCGAAGCGCAGGTCGATCAGGCTGATGTAGGCGCTTTTGACCAGCGGCCAGCAGCTGACGTCCAGGGTGCCTGGGTCAAACGCGGTGCGCAGTCGCTCCACCGTTTCACCGACTTTTTCTTCGTACAGATTGATCCGTGCCGCCGACGCCGATTGCGTCTCTTGCCACCTGGCCTGTTCGAAGCGGGCCCGGGCGCCGTCGGTGATCTGGCGAAAATGCTCGCGGTAATCGTCAAAGCCATCGAGGATCAAGCGGGCGATGTCGGCGGCTGGCCATTGCTGCGGCATGGTGAGACCTCTGCGGGAATTCGGGAGGCTTGAGCTTAGCCAGTGAACCGGGTGCAGGAGAAGCGTAATTTTCCGGGCGAATTGAATGTCCGGTTTTCGGTTGCCATCGACCACACGCTCAGCAACACTTTCGCCCCTCCATCAAGGAAGGAACGCGCTGTGAACCCCGTCGATATTTTTCGTTTACTGTCACTGGCGGCCATTTGGGGTGCGAGTTTTTTGTTCATGCGCATCATCGCTCCGGTGATCGGCACTATTCCCACGGCGTTTTTCCGTGTGTCGATTGCCGCGGTCGGACTGTTGGTGATTCTTGGCCTGATGCGCATCAGCTGGGATTTCAAAGGCAAACTCAAGACCGTGATGCTGCTCGGGGTGATCAACTCCGGCATCCCGGCGACGCTCTACTCGGTCGCGGCGCAAGTGTTGCCGGCCGGTTACTCGGCGATTTTCAACGCCACCACGCCGCTGATGGGCGTGCTGATCGGCGGCCTGTTCTTCCATGAAAGACTCAGCGCCGCCAAGCTCGGCGGGGTTTTCCTCGGGTTGCTCGGCGTCGGCGTCCTGACCCGCGCCGGTCCCGTGGCGTTCGACATGCAACTGCTGATGGGCGCCCTCGCCTGCCTGCTCGCCACCACCTGCTATGGCTTCGCCGGCTTTCTCGCCCGGCGCTGGCTCGATCAGGCCGGTGGGCTGGACAGTCGACTGTCGGCGCTGGGCAGCATGCTCGGCGCCACGCTGTTCTTGCTGCCGCTGTTCGGCTACAGCGTGATCAGCCAGCCACCGGCGAGCTGGGGCGGCTGGAATGTCTGGTTATCACTATTGGGATTGGGGCTGGCGTGTACCGCGTTTGCCTACATCATTTACTTCCGGTTGCTCAGTTCGATCGGCCCGGTAAAGTCATCGACCGTAACCTTCATGATCCCGCCGTTCGGGGTGTTATGGGGCKCGATGTTTCTCCATGAGCCGCTGTCGTTGGCGCATCTGTATGGCGGGTTGTTGATTGCGATGGCGTTGTGGTTGGTGTTGAAGCCGGCTGCTGTGAAGCCGGGCTTGGTGGCTGACCGGTAGCATTGTTGCGTTGCGGATGACGAAACGTAACATCAGGAAGGCGAAGGGCGACGCATGGGCCAGCAACGACAGTCGGCACAGCGTCCGCATTGTGCGTTCGGAGGGGCTCGGAACTCCGTGAAGAACCATAAAAAAACCGCTCACAACGAGCGGTTTTTTTATTTCCGAGAGCGGATGTCACCCAAACAGCCAATACCCCAACAACGTCAGCACCACCACCGCCAAARCCGGGCGCATCACGCGGTAGACCTTTGGATTTCGACGCTTCCACTGCTTGACCATGCCGCTGAATTTGTCGCTGGAATTCTTGCTCCAGGCATAGGCTTTATTGATCCCTCCTACGCGCTCGTCATCAAGGTTCTGCGGTGCAGTCGCACGACCCAGCCAGGCGCTGATACTGCGATTGATGCGGGTCATGAAGCGATTGCTCAGTGGACGCTCGATATCGCAGAACAGGATGACGCGGGTCTTTTCCGTTTCATTCTTGACCCAGTGCACGTAGGTTTCGTCGAACATCACGTCTTCCCCATCGCGCCAGGCGTAAACCTGACCGTCGACAAAGATACGGCAATCGTCGGAGTTCGGTGTCGACAGCCCCAGGTGATAACGCAGGGAACCGGCAAACGGATCACGATGCGGGTTGAGGTGGCTGCCGCCCGGCAGCAGCGCAAACATAGCGCCCTTGACGTTGGGAATGCTGCTGACCAATTCCACGGTTCTCGGACACAAGGCTTCGGCAGAAGGCAGCGGTTTGTCATACCACTTGAGGTAGAAACGCTTCCAGCCCTTCTTGAAGAACGAGCCAAAACCGGCGTCGTTGTTCTTTGCCGCCGCACGGATATAGCCCTCGTCGAACAAGTGCATCGCTTCATCGCGAATCACTTCCCAGTTGTCCCTGAGCACATCCAGTTCCGGGAACTTGCTGCGATCCAGATACGGTTTCGATGGCACACCGGAAAACAGGTACATCAAGGCGTTATAGGGTGCGAACAGTGCCGAATGGTTAACAAACTGGCGCAACACCGGCAGACGCGCCTTGCCGCGCAAATGCACATAGAGGGTGCTGCCGAGAAACAGCAGCAACAACGAGGCCTTCGCGGCAAACGATAAGGTCATCAACAACTCCTTTGAAGATAAGCGACATTGCGCCACGTCCATTGCCCGACGTGGCTGCTGGCATGATAAACACTACCGATCTGGCGAAAAACCTGCACTTTTCAACATTCATTATAAATGAATGTGCAACAAAACATTTCCTAACATGAAACGCCTGAACGCTGGCTGATGCAAATCCATCATCAACCGGACCCGATCAATAGATCGCAGCCAGTGATAACGCCTCAAGCATCACCGCCAGCCACGACCCATCAATGTTCAGCGCTTACTGCTGATTCTCCTGTTCGGTAAACAGATCACTGAACAGCATGCTCGACAAATAACGTTCACCGGAATCCGGCAGGATCACGACGATGGTCTTGCCCTGCATTTCCGGGGTCTCCGCTAGCCGAACAGCCACGGCCATGGCGGCGCCGCAGGAAATCCCGCACAAGATTCCTTCTTCCTGCATCAAGCGCAAGGCCATGGCCTTGGACTCTTCGTCACTGACCAACTCCACCCGATCGACGATCGACAAATCGAGGTTCTTCGGCACAAAACCGGCACCGATGCCCTGGATCTTGTGCGGGCTCGGCTTGATTTCCTGACCGGCCAGGGTCTGGGTGATCACCGGCGACACCGCCGGCTCCACCGCTACCGAGAGTATCGGCTTGCCCTGGGTATTCTTGATATACCGTGAAACCCCGGTGATGGTTCCACCGGTTCCGACGCCTGCCACCAGCACATCGATCGCGCCGTCGGTATCGTTCCAGATTTCCGGGCCCGTGGTTTTTTCGTGGATGGCCGGGTTGGCCGGGTTGTCGAATTGCGCCGGCATGAAGTACTTCGACGGGTCACTGGCAACAATTTCACCGGCCTTCTCGATGGCCCCCTTCATGCCTTTGGCCGGCTCGGTCAACACCAGTTCGGCACCCAGTGCCTTGAGCACCTTGCGGCGTTCGATACTCATGGACGCCGGCATGGTCAGCATCAGTTTGTAGCCACGGGCGGCGGCCACGAAGGCCAGGCCGATGCCGGTATTGCCGGAGGTCGGTTCGACGATGGTCATGCCCGGCTTGAGTTTTGCGCTGCTCTCGGCATCCCAGATCATGTTCGCGCCGATCCGGCATTTGACCGAGTAACCCGGGTTGCGCCCTTCGATCTTGGCCAGGATGGTCACACCACGCGGCGCAATGCGATTGATCTGCACCAGCGGCGTGTTGCCGATGGAGTGGGCGTTGTCAACGAAAATGCGGCTCATGGCTGGGTCCTTAACGACAGCATTGAAATAGGGCATCAAGGTAAGCCTCTTGCCCGCAGGCGTCCAGTCGGGTCGAACGTCCGCTTATCAGTGCAGCCAATGGCTTTGGATCGCCGCAGATTTGCCACCATGAAACGTCGATACAACTGGCCCCTGTGGTCCCTCWTCGGCYTCGTTGTRCTGCTGATWWCGCTACACATCGCCTTGCCCTATCTGGTGCGCGACTACCTCATTGAGAACGAGTGACTGTGTAGCGGCCTGTTTCCTCGGCCGCCCGTGGCGCATTCGCTTGCAACTGCAGGAAATCCCACCCAAGACAGGCCAGTGCCAGGGACCGCGGCACCGCTTCCTTGCCACGGCTGTAACGACTGATGCTGCGGGTACTGACTCCCAGCGCCTCGGCGGCCTGTGTGAGTGACAACCCGGTGCGAGCGCGCCAGTCGATGAAAATCCGGGTATTTTCGTCGGAAGCATTTTGTGCGATCGCATCCAGGAACAACGTATCTGCACCAATCTGGATGTCCTGCTCAGACCACTCGACGCACCAGCCATCATCACCCAGAGCCGCGCCATCGAAAGCGCGTCCCTGCAATGGTTGCAAGCCTGGAAAGGCCAGCAAATCCCGGCTCAGGTCGAGAGTCAGTTGCTGGCCGTCAATAAAGGTCAACGCCAGGCGATACTCCGGTAGTGCCTGTACGGCCAGCAGTCGTGGTCGTTTCATGGGTAACATCGTTTCCAGTCCTCGAGCAGTTGCGCCTGATGGGCCCTGACCCAATCCAGTGCTTCCCTGATGATCAGGGGCGGAGCCCTGCCTACCATCACCTCGACGGTTTCCAGGCTGAGCATGACGTCCAGGCCGCCACCGGTCAGGTGGACATGAGGCGGCGGATGATCCTTCTCGCGCAATTGAATGCGGTATGTGTCGCGAAATCGGTATTTAGTAGACATACCCGGCAAGCTATCGCCAAAATGGCGATAGCTCAATACTGGCCAGCAGCCGAGACTGAGTCAAGATGTGACGCCCCATTCAGAGACTGAATAAGCCGTCTGCGTTCACAGTCGACCGGGCACCGCGTTATAGTCGGGGCTGACCATTTTATAGCGCCCCGCCCTGCCTCGTTCAGGTCGGCGTTACCGTTCGAGGATTAGCAGATGAAGTTCGAAGGCACCCAGGCCTACGTCGCCACCGATGACCTGAAGCTGGCGGTCAACGCCGCTATCACCCTGGAGCGGCCGTTGCTGGTCAAGGGCGAACCGGGCACCGGCAAGACCATGCTCGCCGAGCAACTGGCCGAATCCTTTGGCGCCAAGCTGATCACCTGGCACATCAAGTCCACCACCAAGGCTCACCAGGGCCTCTATGAATACGACGCGGTCAGCCGCCTGCGCGATTCGCAGCTCGGCACGGAAAAGGTCCACGACGTTCGCAACTACCTGAAAAAGGGCAAGCTCTGGGAAGCCTTCGAATCCGAAGAACGGGTCATCCTGCTGATCGACGAAATCGACAAGGCCGACATCGAGTTCCCCAACGACCTGCTGCAAGAACTCGACAAGATGGAGTTCTACGTTTACGAGATCGACGAGACCATCAAGGCCAAGAAGCGCCCGATCATCATCATTACCTCCAACAACGAGAAAGAGCTGCCGGACGCCTTCCTGCGTCGCTGCTTCTTCCACTACATCGCCTTCCCCGACCGCGTGACAATGCAACGGATCGTCGACGTGCACTACCCGGACATCAAGAAAGACCTGGTCAGCGAAGCGTTGGACGTGTTCTTCGACGTGCGCAAGGTGCCGGGCCTGAAGAAGAAGCCTTCGACCTCCGAGCTGGTGGACTGGCTGAAGCTGCTGATGGCCGACAACATCGGCGAAGCGGTGCTGCGTGAACGTGATCCGACCAAAGCCATCCCGCCGCTGGCCGGTGCGCTGGTCAAGAACGAACAGGACGTGCAACTGCTGGAGCGTCTGGCGTTCATGAGCCGTCGCGGCACCCGCTAAGAGGCTGATGCCATGCTGCTCAACCTGTTCAATGAAATGCGCGCAGCCAAGGTGCCGGTCTCGGTGCGTGAGCTGCTGGACCTGATCAACGCGCTGAAACAACGCGTGACCTTCGCCGACATGGACGAGTTCTATTACCTGTCCCGGGCGATCCTGGTGAAGGATGAAAAGCATTTCGACAAGTTCGACCGGGCGTTCGGTGCCTACTTCAATGGCCTGGAAAAGCTCGACGATCATCTTCAGGCATTGATCCCCGAAGACTGGCTGCGCAAGGAGTTCGAACGCTCGCTGACCGATGAAGAGCGGGCGGCGATCCAGTCCCTCGGCGGCCTGGACAAGCTGATCGAAGAGTTCAAGAAACGCCTCGAAGAACAGAAGGAACGCCACGCCGGTGGCAACAAGTGGATCGGCACCGGTGGCACCAGCCCGTTCGGTTCCGGCGGTTTCAACCCGGAAGGCATTCGGGTCGGCGATGCCGGCAAGCGCCAGGGCAAGGCAGCCAAGGTCTGGGACCAGCGCGAGTACAAGAACCTCGACGATTCCGTCGAGCTGGGCACGCGCAACATCAAGGTCGCCTTGCGTCGCTTGCGCAAGTTTGCCCGTCAGGGCGCGGCGGAAGAACTGGACATCGATGGCACCATCGACCACACCGCCAAGGATGCCGGGTTACTGAACATCCAGATGCGGCCGGAGCGGCGCAACACCGTCAAGCTGTTGCTGCTGTTCGACATCGGCGGTTCAATGGATGCCCACGTGAAGATTTGCGAGGAGCTGTTCTCGGCCTGCAAGACCGAGTTCAAGCACCTGGAGTACTTCTACTTCCACAACTTCATTTATGAATCGGTGTGGAAGAACAACATGCGCCGCACCTCCGAGCGCACCTCGACCATGGACCTGCTGCACAAGTACGGCGCCGACTACAAAGTGATCTTCATYGGCGACGCCGCCATGGCGCCCTACGAAATCACCCAGGCGGGCGGCAGCGTCGAGCACTGGAACGAAGAAGCCGGTTACGTGTGGATGCAGCGGTTCAAGGAGAAGTACAAGAAGCTCATCTGGATCAACCCGTACCCGAAGGACACCTGGGGCTATACCTCCTCGACCAACATCGTGAGGGATTTGATTGAGGACCAGATGTATCCGTTGACCCTTCGCGGGCTGGAGGAAGGGATGCGGTTTCTTTCCAAGTAATCTTTGTTGCCTGGTTTGACGCCATCGCGAGCAAGCTCGCTCCCACAGGGGTCAGTGTTGTTCATGAAACTTGTGAACGACACAGATCCATTGTGGGAGCGAGCTTGCTCGCGATGCTTTTAGCTGTTCAAAAATCGCTGCAAATACTCGACCTGTTCGCGATGCGCCACTTCCTGCACCACCGGCCGTAACCGCACCTGCGCCCCCGGCAGACACTGCGCCAGCCGCGCCAGCGCCAACGGTGTCAACGCTCCCAGACGCGGATAACCGCCAATGGTCTGCCGATCATTGAGCAACACAATCGGTTGCCCATCCGGCGGCACCTGCACCGCCCCCAGTGGAATACCCTCGGAAATCATCGGTTTGCCCTGGTACTGCAGCGCCTTACCCAGCAGGCGAATCCCCATCCGGTCGGCACGACTATCGAGGCTCCACACGCTGTTGAACGCGTCGAACAGGCTCTGCCCGCTGAACTCACCGATCTGTGCACCGAGGACCAAGTCCAACGGAGCATCAAGGTTCAAGTCCGGCCGCTGGTCTGCGCTCATTTCGCACAGCAACATCACCGAGTTGCCCGAATAGCTCAATGACGCGCCCTTACCCAGCGCATGGCCCATTCCGTCCAGGCCGCCGAGCTCCTCACGGACCACCGTCGCGCTGCTGCCCAGCACTTTCGGTRCATCAAACCCACCCGGCGCCGCCAGATAGGCCCGGGCGCCGAGCAACGGCCGGGTGAATTGCAAACGCTGACCTTTGTGCAGCCTGAAACTGCGCCACGGTGCCAGCGCCTCGCCGTCCACCCGCGCGCCCAGATCCGCTCCGGCCAAGGCCAGCACGCATTCCTCCTCGGCCACCACGGTGAATCCGCCGAGGGTGATTTCAATCACCGGCGCATCCAGCCCGTTGCCCAGCAGCCAGTTGGCCCAGGACATCGAACGCCAATCAGCCGCTCCGCCCTGGGTCACACCCAGATGCCGCACGCCGAATCGACCGGCATCCTGCAACAGGCACAGCGGCGTACTCGCTTCAATCGTCAGACGGCTCATGCCTGGGCCTCCAGTGGCGTATCGTCACCGCCCAGGTTAATGAACTCGGCATGGCTGACCGCTTCGAACCGTACGGTGTCACCGGGTTGCATCAGGCTGTAGCCGTCACGGTTGCGATCGAACAATTTGGCCGGCGTGCGGCCAATCAGGTTCCAGCCGCCCGGCGACACCACCGGGTAAGCCGCCGTCTGCCGTTCGGCGATGCCGACACTGCCGGCCGCGACTTTCTTGCGTGGCGTGTTCAGACGCGGCGCGGCGAGTGCCTCTTCCACCAGCCCCATGAAGGCGAAGCCCGGCGCAAAACCCAGGGCGAACACCTGATATTCACGCTCGCAGTGACGACGGATCACCTCCTCCACCGCCAACCCGCTGCGCTGCGACAACAGGCTCAACTCCGGTCCGACGCTCAAGTCGTACCACACCGGCAACACATGACATTTACCGCGGGCATGGGTGTTGGGCGACAGATCGATCAACGCTTCGGCAATCAACTCCCGGGCCTGGGCGGGACTCAGCTCGGTCAAGTCGTAATGCACCATCAAGGTGGTGTAGGACGGCACCAGATCAATCAGATGCCCGGCGAACGCCGCCCGCAGACTTTCACTGGCCGCCAGCATCCACGGCATGTTGGTTTCGGCAATTTCATCGAACAGGCGCACCATCAGGCAATCCAGCGCCACCACTTCAACCCGCAGCTTCATGACGCACTCTGCCGGTTCAAGGCTTCACGGATACGTTGTACGGCAGCGACCGAACTGGCGTTGTCGCCGTGCACGCAAAGGGTGTTGGCCTGCAAATGCAGGGCGCTGCCATCGCTGGCGGTGAGGTGATCGCCACGGGCAATGGTAAGCGCCTGCTCGCTGATTTTTTCCGGGTCGTGATGCACCGCTCCCGGCAGTTGTCGCGACACCAGCCTGCCGGCGCTGTCGTAAGCACGATCGGCAAAAGCCTCGAACCACAGCGTCACGCCGTATTCATCGCCCAGTTGTTGGGCGGCGCTGTTGTCGCGAGTCGCCATCAACATCAATGGCAGGTTGCGGTCATAGGACGCCACGGCTTGCAGCACGGCGCGTAATTGCGCCGGGTTGGCCATCATGTCGTTGTACATCGCGCCATGGGGTTTGACGTAACTGACCCGCCCGCCCTGAGCCCGGCAGATGCCGTCGAGGGCGCCGATCTGGTAATGCAGAATGTCTTGAAGTTCCTGGGTGGCATAGGCCATGGAGCGGCGGCCGAACCCCACCAGATCCTGATAGGCCGGATGCGCGCCAACTTGCACACCGTGGCTGAGGGCCAGGCTGACGGTCTTGCGCATGATGCTCGGGTCGCCAGCGTGAAAACCGCAAGCGATGTTGGCGCAATCGATAAAGGGCATGATTTCTGCGTCCAGACCCATGGTCCAGCTGCCGAAACTCTCGCCGATGTCGCAGTTCAATAGCAGGCGGCTCACGCTGAACACTCCTGTAGGCATTAATCTTTTTAGCTGTGGGACATATCTGTAAGACAAGCCCGCAGGTTATCAGTTACCGGGCGTCGAGTTGCTTGCCACGGGTTTCCGGCAGGCTCAGGGCCGCGAGGATCACCACGCCGTAGGACACTGCCGCAAAGGCACCGATGCCCACACTCAGCGGCACGGTCTGGCTGAGCAGGCCGATCAGCAGCGGGAACAACGCCGCCAGCGCCCGGCCGATGTTGTAGCAAAAACCCTGGCCCGAACCGCGAATGCGTGTAGGGAACAACTCGGTCAGGAATGCACCCATACCACTGAAAATCCCCGAGGCGAAGAAACCCAGCGGGAAGCCCAGCCACAGCATCACGCCGTTGCTGACCGGCAGTTGGGTGTACAGCAACACAATGGTGAACGAACCCACGGCGAACAGGATGAAGTTCTTTTTACGTCCCAGGATGTCGGTCAAATAGGCGCTGATGACATAACCCACGTAGGAACCAACGATCACCATCGCCAGATAACCGCTGGTATTGAGTACGCTCAAACCGCGTTCGTTCTTCAGGAAAGTCGGCAACCAGGAAGTGATGGCGTAGTAGCCGCCCAACGCGCCGGTGGTCAGCAACGAAGCGCGAATCGTGGTGAAGAGCATGCCGGGGGCGAAGATCTCGTAGAACTTCGACGGGTTGCCCGGCTCCTGTTTCGCTTTGGCTTCACGATAGATTTCCGGGTCCTTGACCAGACGGCGGACGAAAATCACGAAGATCGCCGGCACGATGCCGAGGATGAACAGCGCACGCCAGGCATCCTCCGGTGGCAATACCGAGAACAGCAGCGCATACAGAATCGCGGTCAGCCCCCAACCCAGCGCCCAGCCGGACTGCACCATGCCAACGGCCTTGCCACGGTCCTGGGCACGAATCACCTCGCCGATCAGCACCGCGCCGGCCGTCCACTCACCGCCGAAACCGAATCCCATCAGGGTCCGTGCAATTAGCAGTTGCTCGTAGCTCTGGGCAAAGCCGCAGAGGAAGGTGAAGAAGGCAAACCACAGCACCGTCAGTTGCAAGGTGCGCACACGACCAATGCGGTCGGAGAGAATCCCCGCCACCCAGCCACCGATGGCCGAAGCGATCAGCGTGCTGGTGTGAATCAGCCCGGCCTGGCCGGTGGTGATGCCCCACATGGCAATCAGGGTCGGCACCACGAAGCTGAGCATCTGGGTGTCCATGCCGTCCAGGCCATAGCCGATCTTGCAGCTCCAGAAGGTGCGGCGTTCCTGCTGATTGATGTTGCGATACCAGTCGAAAGGTCCCGGACGGGCCGAGGCTTTCGGGGTGGCGGTGGTGTCGGGCGCACTCATGGCAAATCTCCGCGCTGATTTTATTGGTATTGTTCTGAGCCCCGACGACGCCTATCGTGGGAACCGGATGCGTCGATTTTTGGACGCGCGCCCCTGCTACGTCCAACTAATAAAAACCCGCCTTAGCCATAAGAAATCTTTATCCCATGAACCTGAAGTTTCTCGAGACCTTCGTCTGGGTCGCCCGACTCAAGAGTTTTCGCCTGACCGCCGACAAGCTCTTCACCACTCAGGCCTCGATTTCCAGCCGAATTGCGGTGCTTGAAGGCGAGCTCGGGGTAAAGCTGTTTCTGCGGGATTCGCGCGGCGTGAGCCTGACGCCCGAAGGCCTCAAAGTGCTCGATTACGCCGAGCAGATGATGGACACCATGCAGGCACTCAAGCAGTCGATCGAGACCCGTTCGAGCAAGGCCGGACGGGTGCGCATTGGCGTGATGGACACGGTGATCCACACCTGGCTAAGCCCGTTGGTGGCGCAGATGACCGATCACTACCCACTGGTGGAAATCGAGCTGGTGGCCGATACCTCGCTCAACCTCTGCGATCAGCTGCAAAAAGGCTTTCTCGACGTGATCCTGCAAACCGACCTGCTGCGCCAGGAAAGCGTGCGCAGCCTGGAACTGGCCAGCCACCCCATGGGCTGGATTGTGGCCAGCAATTCCCTGTACAACCGTGAGTATTCAGGCGTCGCCGATCTGGCGAAAGAGCGGATCATTACCTACTCGAAAAACTCCCACCCGCATCAGGAAGTGCTCGCCCTGATGCAGGCCAATGGCGTGATGACGCCACGGTTGAACTGCGTGAACTCGGTGTCGGCGATTACCCGGCTGCTGCGCGACGGTTTTGGCATCGGCGCGTTGCCGCCGGTGCTGGTGGCCGAGGAACTGGCGCGTGGCGAATTGACCTTGCTGGACATCGATCAGCGACCACCCGACTTGCAGGTGGTGGTGTCGTGGCGGGTGGGCGTTGAGTGGGTCGAGGAGATTGTGGCCTTGTGTCAGCAGGTGTTGGAGGAGTATGCGCGGAAGGTGGGAGAGCGCTACATGGTCTTGAGCAAACCCCTGGCCGGCCTCTGAAAAGGAGTTTTCCACACCACAAGTAGGAATTACTATCATTTGCATTATTATTTGAAAAATGTATTCTCTGCGCGCATTCAGTTAAACCACTGTCCAGAAGGAGTCGGACTTGATGCGCGCTTACACGCAAAAACAGCAGCAATTGCTCTCAAACTGGAGCGAAGCCCTCGGCACTCCTGCCTTCCAGTCCCACCGCATCACCCTCGACCATTTGAGCAATGCCCTGGAGCCTGCCGCCCAGCGCTGCTTCCAACGCCTGATCCAGGCGCTGTTTCGCGAACGCCTGATCAACCCCGACGCCTGCGAGTACGACGACAACGGCCGTTGCTGGCTGCCGCTTGGCGACGGTATGCAGCTTTGCTTCGACCACCTGACGGGCGGAAGAATGAACAGCTGGGACCTGCGTGGCAGCATCGTCCTGCACACCCCCGACAGCCTGCCGCACAAAATCCAGTTGCCCAGTGAACTGCTCGCTCACCTCAGCACTCAGCTCAACCCGCCCGCCTCCCCGCAGGTACTGGAACGTCTGGCCCGCGAGCTGGACGATAGCTACAGCAACGACACCCTGTGCCTGGCGTTCCACCATGGATGGACCGAGCGCCTGAGAGAGCAGATCGACACCGAGCACAACGACAATCTGTTCGCCTGGCTCAAAGCCAGCCCCGACCACCAGAACCCGACATCATTGCTCGAACAGTGGGGCACGCTCGGTCACCCCTGGCATCCGAACTACAAGACCAAGCTGGGCTTGAGCGCTGCGCAGGTCATCGCCTTCTCACCGGAATTCGAAGCGAGTTTTCCGATTGTGCTGTGCGCCCTGCACCGTCAGTACACCCACGTCGAATCACTGGCCGGCACCGCCGATTACTGGGACTGGTGGCAGGGCCACTTCCCGCAGGCCGCCGAACAATTGCAGCGTCATTTGCAGCAACGGGGCCTGGAGGCAACGGACTACCTCCCGCTGCCGTCGCACCCATGGCAAGCCGATGAAGAACTGCCCAATTCGTTCACCAGCGAGATCGCCGACAACCTGCTGATCGTCACCGACATCGTTGCCTTCACTGGCCACCCGACCATGTCCTTCCGCACGGTCCTACCAGAGGCCAGCCGTGTTGCGCCGATGGTCAAACTGCCGGTGGCCTTGCGCCTGACCAGCGTGCAGCGCACCGTGTCGCCGCGTTCGGCCCGGATGGGACCGCGCATCAGCCAACTGCTACTGCAGATTCTCGATCACGAACCGCAGATTCAGCGCCGGCTGAACATCGTGCCGGAGCGCATCGGCGTGCACTACGCGCCACAACCGGCCAATGACGAACTGTCCCGGCATGCCGCCGTGCTGTACCGCGACAACCCGCTGACCCTGCTGCAAGAAAGCGAACTGGCCGTGCCGGTCGGCAGCTTGTTCGCCGTAAACGAATTCGAACAACCGTTGCTGCGTGACTGGGTGCAACTGGCTCAGGGTCGTGACGACAGCGAGGCCATGCTGGCGTTCTTCGATGATTACCTGTCGATTGCCGTCCCGAGCCTGCTGGGCATCTACCTGATGTATGGCGTGGCGTTCGAAGCGCACCAGCAAAACAGCTTCATGGTGATGGGCGCTGACGGGCAGTTGAATCGGCTGCTGCTGCGTGACTTCGGCGACATCCGCATTGATCGCAAAACCCTGCACGCCAAGGGTCTGGATATCCAGCTGCACGATCCGGAAATGACCCTGTACGACGACGCCGGTTTTGTCCGCGACAAGCTCCTGCACACCACGTTCATGTGCCACCTCGGTGAGTTGACGTTGCTCTGCGCCCGCCACTGGAATGTGCCGGAAAATAGCCTTTGGGAGCGTTTGGCTACGCACGTTGAACAATGCTTCGAGAGCGTGCGCGAGCATGTCGAACCGGCACGCTGGGAAAGCGAGCGTCAGGCCCTGCTGGAACAGGATTGGCCGGCCAAATCGTTCATGCGCATGCGCTTGCACGACAGCCACGCCGACATCGTCGGACGCCTGAGCAATCCGCTGCGAACCAACGCCGATGCTCGCTGATGGCCGTGCGTTGCGACTGCTGATAGTCATCCAGTTTGTCTCCATGGGTGCCATGGAAATGAGCGGCCCGTTCTGGCCCTTGCAGATCCAGCGTCTGCTTGGGCCAGAGGGCGCCGGCTACACCGCGCTGCTATCGGCGCTGGTCTATGCCGGCCCGATGCTGGCGGCCATGCTGCTGACGCCCGCGTGGGGGCGGTTGGGTGATCGCACCGGGCACAAGCCGATGATCGTTCGGGCGTTGCTGGCACTTGCGCTGTGCCAAGGGCTGGCGGCGATTACTCTCGACCCGTGGCTGCTGGTGGGCATTCGCGTGATGCAAGGCGCATTGGCCGGATTTCTCGCCGCCGCGCAAGCCTATGCCCTGGCCTGCTGCGACAATTCCCGGCGCGGTCACACCCTGGCCCGTCTGCAATCGGCGACCGCCGTCGGCTCGTTGATCGGCCCGGTGCTGGGTGGCTGGCTGATGGACATCTCGGGGTTTGCCCTGCTCTGTTATGGCGCGTCGGCGATTTGCCTGCTGTGTGCACTGGGGAGTTTTTTCCTGCCGGCCGACAAGGCGCGAGCCTCGACGAAGAAACCGGTTGCGCCGGTGGCCCTGCCTAAAGGCTGGCTCAGTGGAATCCTGTTGGTGATCGTGTTGATTCAAGCCGCGAAGATGATGCCGCAACCCTTCTACGCGCTGTACGTCGCCGACATTCTGCACGCACCGGGCTGGCTGATCGGCGCTACTTACGCGGCGAGCGCCGCGACCCTGGCCATTTCCGCACCGCTGTGGGGGCGTCTGTTCGACCGCTGGCAACCGGCTTACACCTTGCGCGTCATCGAAGGCATTGCCTGGCTCTGCGCCCTGACGCTCGCGGCCACGGCACTGGCCAGCGAATGGCTGGGTTTTCTCGTCAGCCGGTTGGTCTGGGGCATCTGGCAAGGCGCACTGCTCCCCGTCGCCTACGCGCTGATCGCCAACACCGTGTCTTCAAGCCAGCAGGGTTTTGCCCTCGGCCTGGGCAACAGCGCGGCCAAGGCTGGCGCTCTGCTCGGTGCCGTCSTCGGCGGGATCGGCATGGGGCTGGTCGGGCTGGCCCACAGTTTCTGGCTGGTGGCGTTGACTTACGCACTGGCCGCCATCGGGATCCGCTGGGTGCGCTCATTCACCTCCACACCGGCCCCCGCAATCTTGTCTACCAACACTAATCACGACTAAAAAAAAGACCCACTCATGACCCGAACCAAACTTTCCTTGATGATTCCGCTGCTCGGCTCCTTCAGCGCCCAGACCTGGGCCGAGGACACCGACCAGCAACCCGGCACATTGAACATGCAAGCCACCGTCGTTTCCGCGACGCGCAGCGAAGCGACCATTGCCTCGATTCCAGGCTCGGTCCAGGTGATCGACGAACAACAGATCCGCCAACAGAGTGGCGCCGGGCGTCGGGTCTCCGACATTCTGGGGCAACTGGTTCCCGGCCTGGCGCCGTCCAGCGGCGGGATGAGCAACTTCGGCCAGACCCTGCGCGGGCGCAACATGCTGGTGTTGATCGACGGCGTGTCGCAGAACGCCACGCGGGACAACTTCCGCCAGCTCAACAGCATCGCACCGGCCAGTATCGAACGCATCGAGGTGGTTTCCGGCGCCAGCAGCATTTATGGTGCCGGTGCTTCGGGCGGCATCATCAACATCATCACCAAGCGCAACCAGGGTCAGGACCTTGCCTACAGCAGCAAACTGGGCCTGACCACCGGCAACAACCTCAACAGCAAGGGTTTCGCCTACGAGGCCTTTCAGAGTGCTACCGGGCGCAAGGATGCCCTGGACTGGTACGTGTCCGCCGACCTGACCCAGCGCAACGATCAGTACGACGGCAACGGCAATCGCATCCCTCAGGACACATCCCAGGGCAGCAACATGGACACCGACACCTATGACCTGCAAGGTCGTTTCGGTTACGAACTGGATGCCGATAAAAAACTCAGCCTGTCGCTGCAGGACTACAAGGACCAGCAGGACACTGGCTACACAAAAGACCCGAAAAACCTGCAAGAGGCCGTGGCGGTCAAAGGGCTGAAACTCGACGACCAGCCCTACACCCATAACCAGGCGGCCAACCTCAACTACACCGACAACGACTTCTACGGCCAGGGCCTGCAACTGGAAAGCTACTGGCGCCGGGCCGACGCGCTGTTCTTCCCGGACCTGTCGCGGGGCAAGGCCGGGATCGCCGACAACAACAGCGTGCAGGATGTCTACGGCCTGCGTGCGGCCATCGACACGCCGTTGCCGGCCATCGGCAGCGCCACAGGCAACCTGGTCTGGGGCGCCGACTATGATCACGAACGCTCCCGCCAGCGCGGTGACCAATACACCGTCAAAGGGCTGACCTACACCAAGACTGGCACCACTTACGAGATGGGCCCGGATATCGAAACCACCACCAAGGCGCTGTTCGGGCAGATGTCCTGGGACATCGGTGACTGGACCTTGCGTGGCGGTGTGCGCCGCGAATGGATCGAAAGCGAAGTCTCCGACAGCGTCGCTTACGGCGAGATCGTCCAGACCGGTGTACGTGCCATCCTGCCCGGCGATACCCTCAAATACGACGCGACGCTCTATAACCTGGGCGCGGTCTATCACCTGAGTGAACATCAGGACGTCTTCGCCAATTACAGCCAGGGGTTTTCGCTGCCGGACATCCAGCGCTTCTTGCGTGACGTGAACAGCACCTTCGACATCCAGAGCCTCAACGCCCAGGCCATCAAGGTCGACAGCTACGAGCTGGGCTGGCGCGGTGACTGGGACCGGTGGCAGGCCGACGTCACCGTCTATGAAAACACCTCGGACGTGACTCAGTTCTACGATGCCAATGACCGTGTCTTGCGTCTGATCAACCAGAAGGAGCGGGTTCGCGGTATCGAAAACAGCCTGACCTACCTCGCGACCGATCACTGGTCGGTGGGTGGCACCTATGCCTGGGCCAAAGGCGAGACCGAGCAGAACGGGAAATGGATCGATCTGCCGGCGACACGCATTTCACCGGCCAAAACCACGCTGTTCGTCGGCTACGCCGAAGACGACTACACCCTGCGCCTGCAAGGCATGCACCTGTCCAGTTACGACGCTGCCGCCAAGGACAACAACGGGCGCGACATCGATGGCTATACGCTGGTGGACCTGCTCGGCTCCGTGTACTTGCCGGTCGGTCGCCTGGAAGGCGGGGTGTACAACCTGACCAACCGCACGTACGTCAACCTGTTCGCCCAAGCCAACGCCAGAGCGCCATTCCCCAACGCCGAAGGCCGTACCTTGAGCATGACCTATTCGATTGATTGGTAATCAAGCAAGGAGCCGGCTTGCCGGCTCCTTGACGTTCGACGGTGTTACAAACCGCGCAAATCCCGCTCTTCGATTGGCCGGCTCTGGCGCAGACGCTTGCCGCCCAGCACCACCCAGTCGATCAGTCGGAACAGGCATTCAAGACCTAACGACAGCAACAATGCGCCGCTCATGCCCCAGCTCATCGCTTCGGGCGTCAACAGGATCTGGTAGCTGTAGCCATTCCAGGTTTCCTTGCGGATGTCCGGATCGGCAGCCAGCGCCACTTGCAGGAAGCGGATGTACCACGGCCCCTGCATCGCCTGGAACTGCTTGTCCAACGCCAGTTGGCGGGTCAGCAGGTTGCTCAGGCTGTCGGCATCGCTGCGGAAGATCGGGTCTTCGCTGGCGCGGTAATGCGCGACCAGAGCCTGCATGTCACCCTTGAAAAACTGATTGGCGGTGTTCTGAAAGCCGCTCAAGCCGGCTTGCGCCTCGATCAGATGGGCTTCGACCCGCTTGGCGTAATCGCTGATGAAGCCCGGCACCTGGACACCGATCAACAGGCCCGCCGCAAACAACACCAGCCGTAGATAACTGAGCAACATGGAAAGCAGATCCTTATTCGGTCTTGCCCTGGCTGACGCATTCGCCACGTCGCCACAGGCTCCATTGGCCCGGTTCGTAACGGGTCCAGGTTTCGTTTTCGGTCAGGGGTTCGGTGGCGATGACGGTGACCACGTCGTTAGGCGTGGTTTCGGCCTGAAAGTCGACGATCACGTCGACGTCTTTCAAGCGTGCGGGGCCAAACGGTGCGCGACGGGTGATTTGCGCCAGTTTGGTCGAGCAATAGCAGAACAACCAGTCGCCATCGCTGAGCAGGCAGTTGAATACGCCTTTGCTGCGGTATTCGGCGCAAGCGGCCACCAGGTCCGGCAGCAGCGCTTCGACCTCGACCGGTTCGGGGAACGCCGCACGCACACGGTTGAGCAAATCACAGAACGCCGCTTCGCTATCGGTATCACCCACAGGGCGATAGAAACTGGCCGCAGGCTGGAAATCCGCCAACTGGCCGTTATGGGCGAAACACCAGTTGCGCCCCCACAGCTCACGGACGAACGGATGCGTGTTGGACAGGCAGACCTTGCCGACGTTGGCCTGGCGGATGTGCCCGATCACCACTTCGCTCTTGATCGGATAGCGCTGCACCAGGTTCGCGACTTCCGACTCGCAGCTTGCCGCCGGATCCTGGAACAGTCGCAGCCCACGGCCTTCATAGAAGGCAATGCCCCAGCCATCGCGGTGCGGGCCGGTGCGACCGCCGCGCTGCATCAGCCCGGTGAAGCTGAACACGATATCGGTCGGGACATTGGCGCTCATGCCCAATAACTCACACATGCTCGGACTCTCGCTCAATCGCAGGGGCAAGGTTACAGACGGGGTTCGACTCGCATCCGCTGAGGATTGCTCGGCACCGGTGGACGACCGTAACGATCATCGCCGGCACCGCCGAACGGTTGATCATCTTCGGGTTCTTCGGCGCGCACGGCGGCTTTGKCCGCGGCAGCCTGTTCCTTGCGGGCGTTGGAGGCGCGCTCGATAGGGAAACGGATCGCCACCAGCACCAGATAGAGGCCGAACGCGATCATGCCGTACATGAACAGATCGGAAATCGCCCGCCAGGCGTTGTTGCCGACCTTGAACAGCAGGTCGAGGGCGGTAATGGCGACGGCCGGTGCGACTTTATCCTTGACCGGGTCGATGATGGTCGGGCTGAACAGCAGCACGGCCATGGCCAGCCGTAGCGGCTCACGCAGCCAGCGCCACATCCAGCGGGTCAAGCGCATCCACACCAACAGGCAGCCCAAAGCGGCGAAGGCGTAGAGGCCCCAAGCGATCAGATAGTCGTTCTCGGTCATGGTGTCCATGGCAAGGCAGGCAAGTCGGGTAGAGACAGGCCATTACTGGCCTGCCTCCCCCTAAGAACCGTACGTGCGCCTTTCAACGCATACGGCTCAAGTCTTTAGAAARCCCCTTGCGGAGCCGGTTTGTTCACTGTCAATCCACGGCTGTGAAGCTGTTGGTGACAAATAGGATGCAATAGTACCCGGTTATCCAGGGTGTCTCTACCGCCATGAGTGCGGTGGATAATGTGATGGTCATGCCATCCCGTTTCCTTCGTAATCGGTTGTTTGCACATCAGACACAGTCCTTTCTGGCTTTGATAGAGACTGAGAATCTGTTTGCGATACTTCAGCTTTTTCAGCATCTGTGCCGTCCGCAGCTTCTCGCCCATTTCTTCCATGGAAGGGTCAAAGGGGTTGTACTCCCCACTAACCTTCCTGTGTCGTTCGATCGGTGTACTCGCAAGCGAATACAGAGCGACCTCCTTTTTCGTCCCGTTTTCCTCCAACATCGTGGTGGCAAACACCCAACTTCTGCTTCCTTGAGTTCGGAAATACTTCTTCCCTATCCATTGCAGTGACTTGTTCGGGTGCCGCCGCTTTGCCCAACGCCATAGAGCATAAAACAACAAATTATCCATGYGGCTGTAGGCCTGCTTGGCTACTACAGGCTGGTGATACAGCGCCCAGCCTTTCAAGATGGGATTGAGCAATCGAATCAAATACTCCTGCTTCGCCATCTTGTTGGCGTCGATGACCTCCTTCACCTTGTGATAGAACGCCTTGACGTTCTTCTTACTCGGTTTGATCAGAAGCTTCCCGTCGTACTTACGGAAATTCCAACCCAGAAAGTCGAAGCCTTGATCGGTATGGACGATATGTGTTTTCTCAGGGGATAACTGCAACCCGCGTACTGCCAGGAATTGCTCCACCCAAGGTCTGATTTCGCTTTCCAGTACCTCTTTCGAGTCTCCAGTAATCACGAAATCATCCGCATACCGCACCACGTTGATCTTCAGCTTTCTGGCCCTTGTCACGCCCAGATACTGCTTGAGCTGTGTTTCCAGACCATCGAGCGCCATATTTGCCAAGGTAGGCGAGATAATCCCGCCTTGTGGCGTACCAGCATCCGTTGCCTGTAGCTGGCCTTTATGAATCACGCCAGCCTTCAACCATTTCCGAAGAATCGCTTTGTCCATAGGGACGTTGGCGAGCATCCAGTCATGATTAATGTGATCAAAGCAGCCTTGTATGTCCGCCTCCAGTATCCATTGGGCCGAAACCTTCTTGGACAGGCAAACAAACAACTGCCCCATCGCATCCGCCGTAGAGCGTTCGATCCTGAAGCCGTAGCTGTTCGGATCGCCCTTGGTTTCTGCAATGGGTGCCAGAGCTAGCAAATACAGCGCCTGCATAGCCCTGTCAGTCATGGTTGGGATACCCAAAGGGCGTTCCTTCCCATTCGACTTCGGAATGAACACACGCCGTAAAGGTCGTGGCTTATATCCGTGACGCTTCAACCCATTTGCCGCTTTCCATTTTGCGTCGGGTGTATCCCAGAGCACGCGGTCGACTCCCGCCGTGCGCTTACCCTGGTTTTCAGTGACTCGCCGTACGGCCAAGTATCTGGCCGATCGAGAGCGGGTCARCATCCGTTGCAGGGCTTTCACCCTGCGCCATTTGCCTTCCCGACAAGCCTTCGCAATCCGCACCTGCATTGCCCGAACATTCCGCTGAACACGACACCAATCGATGTCATGCCATTGTTGCGGAGTGCCAGAAAGCGCAGGCACGGCCATTTGGCTGTGCTCTATCATGCTGCCTTCCTCTCAAGTTTCCCCGAGCAGAAGACGTACGCATCCCCTGACGGGAATGGACGCTCCCGTCAGGGTTGGATTAGTAGGAGGCCCAATACTGCTGGGTCTCTAAGATCATTGAGACAGGTTCAGTCAGAGTTCATGCGACGAAAGACCACGCAGAAGTCTGCCCGGTTTCCCGTGGGGTAATGTCCCAACCCCTATCCGAGCCATTACAGCCCGGCTTTCGCTTTCTCTGCGATCCCATACCCACACAGCCAACAGATCCCCTTGCGGTTCACCTGCCCGAAGGCGGCCATACGGGCTTACCACGTTCCCTGCCTGTCACACGATTGGTTTAGGGCCTGCCTTTTCACCGATGGTCCTATGACGACGTACCTCAAGCCTCTACAGAGGTATCCGACCACGTGCCTTTTGGCTCAAGCCTGACAGCAGTTTTGGCTTGTTCATAATTACGGCGTTTATCAGCAGTTCACTTACGTTACCCATGCCAACCAGCCTAGCGTCTCAACCCGGTACTGCTCCGAGTATCTATGCTTTACCTCGCGGCAAAAGCACACCCTGACGGGGACTACATTGTGAGAAGAGCTTCACACCTCACCGTTACCAGTGACGCATGTCTTCCTAGGCTATCGTTGGTCGCACAACGAGTCCGCTGCCACCTTGCGAGCAAGGTAGATGGACAATGACAGACAGAGCTTTCGCTCATGTCTCCGGTTTGATGTGAGCAGGGACTGCCGAGGCAGCATGCCCAAAGAATTGTTACCTCCTGTTTCAAAAGCAGGAGGGAACCCCAGCGGGGATTCTCTCCCGCATGGGTTTAACCCTGAATAGGGCTGATGTGTAGTAGGCACTCCAGCACCGGAAAATCTGGTACTGCGGTCGAGCTACCGAGCGCTAATCGACCTTGAGTTTGCCACCGCCGCTGCGGCAAGTCCTTGAAGGCATTGGACTTCTGGGAGGGTTTTGTTTCTTGGGGTTGGGTACCCAAGCTCTTGGCTTCCTTTCGGAAGCCCTTCAAGATGACTCTACACCTCGAAGTCTTGGAGACACGCTACGCGTGTCGCACAGAGGCGCTTATGATAACGGCTTTTCGCCCGTCAGGCTGCATCAATGCCTGACTGTTGGGCGCGGCCCGCTCCCACCGGTTGCCAAACCCCTATTCCGTACACTGTTCGAGAGCCCTTCATGCCCCTATCCGCCAACATTCACGACGCTCCGATTGCCCACATGGCTGATGGCTCCGACCCGTATGCCTGGCTGCAAGAGCGCGACACAGAAGCAGTGCTCGACTACCTCAAGGCCGAAAACAGATATCAGGAAGCGCAAACCGCCGACCAGGCCGGGCTGCGTGAAACCCTGTTCGAAGAGATCAAGGGGCGGATTCTCGAGACCGATCTGTCCCTGCCCTCGCCGTGGGGACCGTATCTGTATTACACCCGCACCACGGCGGGCGATGAGTACGCCCGGCACTACCGCTGCCCGCGTCCGGCCGATGACAGCCTGACCCTCGACGAAAGCCGCGAACAACTACTGCTGGACCCGAACGAACTGGCCAATGGCGGCTTCTTTTCGCTCGGGGCGTTCAGCATCAGCCCGGATCACCAGCGCCTGGCCTACAGCATCGACTCCAGTGGCGAGGAGATTTACACGCTGTTCGTGAAGGAATTGTCCGACGGCCGTGTCAGTGAACTGGAATTCCAGGACTGCGACGGCAGCATGACCTGGGCCAACGACAGCCTGACGCTGTTCTTTGGCGAACTGGATGACACCCATCGTCCGCACAAGCTGTATCGCTATCGACTGGACGGCACGGCGGCCGAAGAAGTGTTCCATGAGCCGGACGGGCGCTTCTTCATGCATTGCTACCGTTCAAGCTCCGAGCAGCAATTGCTGCTGTCCGTGGGCAGCAAAACCACCAGCGAAGCCTGGGTCCTCGACGCCAACCAGCCGCAGCAAGCCTTTACCTGCATCGCGCCACGGGTCGAGGATCATGAGTACGACGTCGACCACGGCGTACTCGACGGTCAATGGACCTGGTTCATTCGCAGCAACCGTGACGGCATCAATTTCGCCTTGTACACCGCTGTAGATACCGGTGCCGCGCCCACCGAAGCCGACTGGCAGAACCTGATCCCCCACAGTGACACGGTGATGATCGACGGCATCAGCCTGAACACCGGGGCCATGACCCTCAGCCTGCGGGTCGGCGGCTTGCCGGTCATTGAGGTTCACCCGCAAGGCCTGGCGCCCTATCGCGTGCAACTGCCGGATGCGGCCTACAGCCTGCACGTGCAAAACAGCCTGGAGTTCGAAAGCGAGCGGATTCGCCTGCGCTACGAAGCGTTGAACCGTCCGGCGCAAATCCGCCAACTGGACCTGGCCTCTGGCGAGCAGAAAGTGCTCAAGCAAACTCCGGTGCTCGGCCCATTCGATGCCGATGCCTACGTCAGCCAGCGCCTGTGGGCCACTGCACCGGACGGTACGCAAGTGCCCATCAGCCTGGTGATCAAGCGCGCAGACCTCGGCAAACCCGTGCCGCTGTACCTCTACGGCTATGGCGCCTATGGCGAAAGCCTCGACCCGTGGTTTTCCCACGCGCGCCTGAGCCTGCTGGATCGCGGCATGGCGTTTGCCATTGCCCACGTGCGTGGCGGTGGCGAACTGGGGGAAGCCTGGTATCGCGCCGGCAAGCAGGAGCACAAGCACAACACCTTCAGCGACTTTATCGCCTGCGCCGAACACCTGATCGCCCAGGGCTTCACCACTGCACCGCAGTTGGCGATCAGCGGCGGCAGCGCCGGTGGCTTGCTGATCGGCGCGGTGCTCAATCAACGGCCGGAGCTGTTTGGCGCCGCCATCGCCGAAGTGCCGTTCGTCGACGTACTCAACACCATGCTCGACCCTGACCTGCCATTGACCGTCACGGAATACGACGAGTGGGGCAACCCTGAAGAACCGGAGGTCCATGATCGGATCAAGGCCTACGCCCCGTACGAAAACGTCACCGCGCAAGCGTATCCGGCGACCCTGGTGATCGCTGGCTACAACGACAGCCGCGTACAGTATTGGGAAGCGGCCAAATGGGTGGCGAAATTGCGCGCGACCAAGACCGACAGCAATACCCTGCTGCTCAAGACTGAACTGGGTGCCGGGCATGGCGGGATGAGCGGTCGATATCAGGGATTGCGTGACGTAGCACTCGAATATGCATTTTTGTTCAAGGTTTTGGGCATTGTTTGAGGAACTTGGCTGGGTGTGCGGGTCATAGTTCCGAACACAGGAAGCCGACACAACACTGACCCATGTAGGAGCTGCCGCAGGCTCGGGCCGCGTTCGGACGATCTTTTGA
>NZ_JBFUIC010000014.1:0-47988 GCF_056402075.1 Pseudomonas sp. P4_C3 | reverse complement strand
CTGCTGCACGGTAATGGCGACGCAATGATCGGCATCAACCCCGCCACCGACAGCATCGCTTCGATTAGCGCCATGCTGGAGATGCTCGACGCGATCATCCAGCGCTACGAAATCCCCACCCAGGCTTGTGTGCTGACCCATGTCACCACATCGATCGAAGCGGTCAATCGCGGTGTCCCGTTAGACCTGGTGTTCCAGTCGATCGCCGGCACCGAGGCGGCCAACGCCAGTTTCGGCATCAACCTCAACTTATTGCAGGAAGGTTACGACGCAGGATTGAGCCTCAATCGCGGCACACTGGGTAAGAACCTGATGTACTTCGAAACCGGCCAGGGCAGTGCCCTGTCGGCCAACGCCCATCACGGCGTCGATCAACAAACCTGCGAAACCCGCGCCTACGCCGTCGCGCGGCATTTCAAACCGTTCCTGGTGAATACCGTCGTCGGCTTCATCGGCCCGGAATACCTGTACAACGGCAAACAGATCATCCGCGCCGGCCTGGAAGACCACTTCTGCGGCAAATTGCTCGGTGTGCCCATGGGTTGCGACATCTGCTACACCAACCACGCCGAAGCCGACCAGGATGACATGGATACCCTGCTGACCCTGCTGGGCGTCGCCGGGATCAACTTCATCATGGGCATCCCCGGCTCCGACGACATCATGCTCAACTACCAGACCACCTCGTTCCACGATGCGCTCTACGCCCGGCAGACCCTCGGCCTGAAGCCCGCACCGGAGTTCGAGCAGTGGCTGGCAAAAATGGGCATCTTCACTCAAGCCGATGGCAGGGTTCTCTTCGGCGACAGCCTGCCGCCAGCCTTCCGGCAGGCCTTGGCGCAACTGGGATGAGCATTGACATGGATAAACTACCCTTCGATCCACACAACCCCTGGCTGGAGCTGCGGCGCCTGACGCCGGCGCGAATCGCTCTGGGCCGCACCGGCACCAGCATTCCCACTCGCGCACAACTGGACTTCCAATACGCCCACGCTCAGGCGCGGGATGCGGTGCACTTGCCGTTTGACCATGCCTCCCTCAGCGCGCAATTGGCCGAACGTGATCGCCAGTGTCTTTTGCTGCACAGTGCGGCGACGGATCGCAACACGTACCTGCAACGCCCCGATCTGGGGCGAAAACTCAGTGATGCCTCGGCGCAGACCCTGCGTGATTACGCGACGGCCCATCCGGGAGGCGTGGATCTGGTGATCGTGGTCGCCGACGGCCTGTCGGCACTGGCCGTTCATCGCCATACCCTGCCGTTTCTGACGCGTTTCGAAGAGCAAATGGCAGACGACAGCTGGACTGTTGCGCCAGTCATACTCGTGGAACAGGGCCGGGTGGCCGTCGCCGATGAGATCGGTGAGTTGCTTGGCGCAAAAATGACCGTGATTCTCATCGGCGAACGCCCTGGCCTCAGCTCCCCGGACAGCCTGGGTTTATATTTCACCTACAATCCCAAGGTCGGCCTTACCGATGCCTACCGTAATTGCATCTCCAATGTCCGGCTTGAAGGGCTGAGCTACGGCATGGCGGCACACCGTTTGCTGTATTTGATGCGTGAAGCCTGCCGGCGGCAGTTGTCAGGGGTCAATCTGAAGGACGAAGCGCAGGTTCAGACACTGGCGTCGGACGCGGAGGCCGACATGAAAGCTAATTTCCTGCTCGGCCCGCCGAATGCCTGAACCGCTTCTGCATTGCACATTCGTACCAGTTTCAGGCAGGATCGTTGCGCGGCCGCCAAGGGTTTCCCATCGCCGTCAGAGACGTAAGACAGCCACTTGAAGACGAGACCTACCATGCGGATTATTCAAGCGACCCTCGAACACCTGGACCTGCTGACCCCGTTGTTCGTCAAATATCGCGAGTTTTATGGCTCCCTGCCGTATCCGGACTCGTCCCGGGCGTTCCTCGAAAAACGCCTGCGTCGCAAAGAGTCGGTGATCTACCTGGCGTTGTCCGATGACGACAGCAACAAACTGATGGGTTTCTGTCAGCTTTACCCGAGTTTCTCCTCGCTTTCGCTCAAACGCGTGTGGATCCTCAACGATATTTATGTCGCCGAGGACGCCCGCCGCCAGTTGGTGGCCGACAACCTGATCCGCACCGCAAAAAAAATGGCCAAGGAAACCAATGCCGTGCGCATGCGTGTTTCCACCAGCAGCAACAACGAAGTCGCGCAGAAAACCTATGAGTCCATCGGATTCAAGGAAGACACCGAATTCAAGAACTATGTGCTGCCGATCAGCGACGAACTCTGAATTACCTGCACCTGTGGGAGCGAGCAGGCTCGCTCCCACAGGTTCGGTATCAAGCCATCGGTCTTGTCATGACATTCCCCGCTACAATCTCGACGCGATTTTCACCTCTCGCCTCGTATAATCCCGAACTCCCCGGCTTGTAAGAAAAACTACCCTTATCCGTAGTCTTACGCGAAGTCATCCGCACAGGCCTGCTGAGTCGGGCCGTTACCACAGGTGCTTTCCATGGATTTCAACCCGATCGACATCGTCCTGCATCTCGACGTCTACCTCGACATGCTTGTAACCAACTACGGGGCATGGATCTACGCCATCCTGTTTATGGTGATCTTTTGTGAAACCGGCCTGGTGGTCATGCCCTTCCTGCCGGGCGACTCCCTGCTGTTCATCGCCGGTGCCGTGGCGGCCGGTGGCGGCATGGATCCGGTACTGCTCGGCGGCCTGCTGATGCTGGCGGCGATTCTGGGCGACAGCACCAACTACATCATCGGACGAACGGCGGGTGAAAAACTGTTCAGCAATCCGAATTCGAAGATCTTCCGTCGTGACTACCTGCAACAAACCCACGACTTCTACGACAAGCATGGCGGCAAAACCGTGACTCTGGCGCGCTTCATGCCGATCATCCGCACCTTTGCACCGTTCGTCGCCGGTGTTGGGAAAATGCCTTATCCGCGGTTCTTCGCCTTCAGCGTCTTTGGCACTGTCCTGTGGGTCGGCGGGCTGGTGACGCTCGGTTACTTCTTCGGCAACGTACCGTTCATCAAGAAGAACCTGTCGCTGCTGGTAGTCGGCATCATCCTGTTGTCGTTGGTGCCAATGATCATTGGCATGGTACGTAACCGCCTTGCAGGTTCGAACTCCAAAGCCGAATCGCGCTGACACGATGTGGTCCCTGAGCGCCTGGCGTCGCCGGCGCACCTTGGCAAAGCACCCGATTGCCGATGACATGTGGCAACGGGTGCGCCATTACCTGAGTTTTCTCGATGGCCTCAGCGCCGCCGAAGACCAATGGCTGCGCGAAGCCTGCGTGCTGTTCCTCGAAGACAAGCACCTGAGCGCCCTGCCCGGTGTCGAACTGCATCAGGAACAACGCTTGCTGCTCGCAGCCCAGGCGCAACTGCCGCTGCTGCACCTCGGCGACCTGAACTGGTATCAGGGCTTCCACGAAATCATTCTCTACCCCGACGACTTCCTCAGCCCCCAGCGCCATCGCGATGCCAGCGGCGTCGAGCACGAATGGGACGGAGAACACAGCGGTGAAGCCTGGCAGCAAGGCCCGATCATCCTCGCCTGGCCCGGCGTAATGGCCAGCGGAGGCTGGGAAGGCTACAACCTGGTGATCCACGAACTGGCGCACAAACTCGACATGCTCAATGGCGTCGCCAACGGCCTGCCGCCGTTGCATGCCGACATGCGCGTCAGCGACTGGGCCAACGTCATGCAAGAGGCCTACTACGACCTCGACCGGCAACTGGAACGCAATCCCGATGCCGAAACGGCCATCGACCCGTATGCCGCCGAAAACCCTGCCGAGTTCTTCGCCGTCACCAGCGAATACTTCTTCAGCGCCCCGGATTTGCTGCACGAGGCTTATCCACAGGTGTACCAGCAGCTGAAGTTGTTCTATCGCCAGGACCCTCTGGCGAGGTTGAAGCAACTAAAGGCGCATGACCCTGTCTATCAGGCACACCAGTGAGCGCCATACGACTTCTGGTGCGTGGCGTCGATCCAGGAATATGCCTATAATCGCCGCCACTTTTTGGTCAATCCGGCCAAGTGTTTTTGGTCAACTAACGGGGGCAACGCCCAATGAGCTACAGCAAGATTCCGGCTGGCAAAGACCTGCCGAACGACATCTACGTCGCGATCGAGATTCCGGCCAACCACGCGCCGATCAAATACGAAATCGACAAAGACAGCGATTGCCTGTTCGTTGACCGTTTCATGGCCACCCCAATGTTCTACCCGGCCAACTACGGTTACATCCCGAACACCCTGGCTGACGACGGTGACCCCCTCGACGTGCTGGTCGTAACCCCTTACCCGGTTGCTCCAGGTTCGGTGATCCGCGCCCGTCCGGTCGGCATCCTGAACATGACCGACGATGGCGGCGGCGATGCCAAGGTCATCGCAGTCCCACACGACAAGCTGTCCCAGCTGTACGTCGACGTGAAGGAATACACCGACCTGCCAGCGCTGCTGATCCAGCAGATCGAGCACTTCTTCGCGAACTACAAAGATCTCGAAAAAGGCAAATGGGTGAAGATCGAAGGCTGGGCCGGCGCAGACGCCGCCCGCGACGCGATCACCAAGTCGGTTGCTGCCTATAAAGGTTAAGAGCGGCCGCGAGCTTCAAGCGACAAGCTTCAAGAAAAACCCTGGTTGAACCAGGGTTTTTTGTGGGCGCTTGATAAGTGCGCTAAACATAACGTTTAACCCTGCTCGATCTTGGTTTTTATTTGTTTAAAATTCCCCAAGAGCGTCTTACATCCCGTCGTAAATTTCCCGCGAAATTTGAACGAGACGTTTATTCAAACCCTTGTTAGCCGCCAGTAGACTCGCGTTCATGAAAAAGAACACTAGCGGCCCACGCTTCAAGGCTCTCCTCGAAGCAGCGAACATCACGACCACCGGATTTGCCGAATTCCTGGATACGGCTCCGCAAAATGTACATAACTGGTACACCCGCGGTGTGCCCGCCCATTGCATGGAAGAAGTCGCCAGAAAACTCTCCGTCAGCAGCGACTGGCTGAAAACCGGCGAAGGCTCGAAAGATGCCCAGCACCTGCGCCTGCTCGAAGACTCCGGCAACATCTTCGATGCCCAGACCATCCGCGGTGTCTATACAGTCATCGAGCCTGTCGACGTCGAACTGCCATTCCTCAAAGAAGCTGTCACTGCCCCGGGTTCCAACATAACCCACGTTATAGAAGACCCCGAGAAATCCATCCGCCTGCCCCGCAGCCACCTCGATTCCCTGGAAATCAACCACGCCGACGCCATCTGCGCCCTTATGAGCGGCAATAGCATGGGCGAGAAAATTGAAGACGGTTCGACCCTGGCGATTGACCGTGGCCTGACCCAGATTGTCGATGGCGAGATCTACGCCATCGAACATGACGGCATGCTGCGCATCAAGTACCTGCACCGACTACCGGGCAACTCCCTGCGACTGCGCAGCCACAACCGCGCCGAATACCCGGATGAAATCTTCAGACCCGCCCAAATCGAAGAGCAGAACATCAGGGTGCTGGGCTGGGTGTTCTGGTGGTCGACCCTGAACAAACGGCGGCCGGCGCTGCCGTTTCTTTAAGCGCTCCAGAACGCCCATCGGCCGCCCACCCGGCCGCCCACCCGGGCGGCCAAACGGCTCTGCCCGGCACTTCCCGCTGGGAATTTTCGTCAAACCTGCGTATGCTGCGCCCCACATTTGCGCATCGATCCGCCTTGCGGCTCAGATGCACTGACCTGACAGATGACTTTCTCACCAGGTCCCACAGCCGGACGCAAGATCCGGGTGTACGTTTTGAAGGCTGGCGCGGTTTACCAAAAATGATCCAAGCCAGTCCCCGAGAAGCCGGCCACAAGCCGGCTTTTTAATGTCTGAAAGAAAGTGATTCACGACAAAAATCACTCAACCCCTTCAGTATTCAGCGCATAAAACTCCTGCAACTTGGCTTGCAACAGTTTCTTGTCTGGCAATTGGGTGTGGTACTCCGCGATCAAGGCAGGCGACAGCGAGCGGTTCAGGGCGTACTCGACGATTTCGTCCTCTTTGCTTGCGCATAACAATACGCCGAGCGCCGGGTTTTCGTGTGGTTTGCGGACATTGCGGTCCAACGCTTCAAGATAAAAATCCATCTTCCCCAGGTATTCCGGCTCAAAGCGCCCGACCTTGAGTTCGATCGCCACCAGGCAGTTCAGCCCACGGTGGAAAAACAACAGATCCAGCGCAAAGTCACGCCCACCTACCTGCAACGGATATTGCGAACCCACAAAGCAGAAGTCCCTGCCCAGTTCGATCAGAAAGTCCCTGAGTTTGTGCAGCAGGCCTCCATGCAAGTCTGTCTCTGCATGTCCACGCTCCAGAGCCAGAAACTCGACCACATAGGTATCCTTGAACACATCCAGGGCCTGGGGATGAATTTGTCGCAGCGGTGCTGACACTTTTGCCGGGCTGACCACTGAACGCTCAAACAGAGCCGCCTTGAACTGACGCTCCAGTTCGCGGCTCGACCACTTTTCCTGGATTGCCATGCGCAGGTAAAACTCACGCTCCTCCGGGCGTTTGCTCTGGTTGAGGATGATCATGTTGTGTGTCCAGGGCAATTGTCTCAGCAGTGCTGAGACTTTTACGTCATGCCTGTACGCTTCGAAAAATTGACGCATACGAAACAAATTAGGCCGGGTAAAGCCCCGCAGTCCGGGCTGAGTACGAGCGAGGTGAGTGGCTAATCGAGCCACCACCCCATCCCCCCACTCCGCCGCTTCAATTTTGCGACTGATATAGGCCCCAACCTGCCAGTGCAACTCGATCAGCTCGGTGTTGACCGCCTGCATGGCGCGTTGTCGCGCTGTCACGATCAGTTGGGTGATTTCGTTGAAAGCAGAATCGATAGAGGTATTGCCAGGAAGATCATTCACGTCAGGGCATTTCCATGTCGGTTGGAGGGCCCTCTCAATTACTCCTGATACCGACGCAAGAACATTCACAATGTATGTCTGCATGAAACAACGCTAACAAGCCTCTATCCCGTCCAAAAACCGCTCCCCTTACCCCGGAAGATGCTCTGCCGGTCGGACTTCGCTTTCAAGCTCAACGGGAACCTACGCAATGGATCTGCACATCCCGACCCTGCTGGTAGTCTCGGTCTTCGTTTTCATTCTGATGGGTTTGTTGACCTGTCATGCCTGGTGGCGTGAAACCCGCGAGCTTCCTCTGGCTTATCTGGGTGCAATGATGCTGCTGGCGGCGCTGGGTGTGGTGCTGATCAGTTGGCGGGGTCGATATTGTCCCGCTCGTTTTCAACCGCGAGTCGGGCTACGACCTTTCGAGCCTGCTTTCACAGGCGGATGAAACCCTACATGGCGCCAAGGATCACGGGCGCAATCGTGTGCAAACCCTGCGCAAGTTGTACCTCAACCTCACGGATAGCTGAATGACTTCACCAACGTCAGCTCCCCCACCGCGCGCATCGGCACCAGGAACGTCTCCATCTTCTCGCTCGGCGTGCCTTCCTCGGTAATCACCGTCACCTGCGCCGTGGTCAGCGCTTGCACCGCGTCTTCCTGCCCCTCTTCATCACTGCTGTAGCCACCGCCAAAGTAGTTCACATAGACCAGATATTGCCCCTTGATTGGCGCGGGCATGGCGAAGATCTCCGGGCCGTAGCCGGTGGTGACGTCGACGTCGAGCGCTGCGCCGTTGGGGGCGACGCGGTCGCCGTACCAGATGTGGGCGCCGTCAGGGGTGATCAGGTGCAGGTCGAGGTCGGTGTTATCGCTGTCCCACGACAGCAAAACGCGCAACTTGGCCGGGGTCGCACCGCCGCTGCTGTTGAGAAATTGCGTGCGGTGACGTTGTTGGCCATCAGGGCTGCGTACTTCGACGCTGTTGCTGCCGTTGGGGAATGAGAACGGGCGATCGAAGCGGCCGGCCGGGTCGATTTTCAGCGGCATGCTCACCCCGTTGACGATCAGCCGGCCGGGCTCTGTCGACTTCGGTGTGGCTTTGATCTGCCCGCTGATGCGAGCGGTGTTGGCCTGCCCTGCCGGGGTATTCACCGACGAGGCCGGGTAGTTGACGGTCTGCCGGAAGCTTTCCCCTTCGCCCTCAGGCGCGCCGGTGCGCCAACCGCCTGCGGGGGTGTCGAGTTTGACGCTGTCAGCCGCCATCACCGATGGCAACGCCACCAGCGAACAGAGCAACAGCAAGACCTGTGGATAACGGAGTTTCATGGCCTATTCCAGCAAGAGGTGGCGGGCGAGCCCTTCGATGTAGGTTTCATCCTGGCCGTTGGGGTGTGCTTCGAAGGCCAGGTGCAGGTATTCGTGGGTCAGGTCGAGGCGTTCTTGCAGCGTCTGCGCGCCGCGTACGTAGATGCGCTGACGTTCGCGATCGACATAGGGGCGGCCGAAGGCCAGGCGGCATACGGCGAAGGTGCTGACTTCGTTGTAGCCGGTTTCGCTTTCAAGCTTTGGGCGCCAGCCGCGCCGTTGTTTCTGCAGCCATTCTTGTGCGACGGGCAACGCTTCGCAGGACGCGACCGGGTTGTCCCAGCGGCTCAGACTGGCGCGTGGGTAGGCGTGCAGCAAGATGGCGTCGTAACGCTGGCCGGCCCGTGCCTGTTCGACGGCTTGCTGCCAGGACAGTTTGTCCGGGCCGGGTTGATCGGAATGGTAGGTGACGGTGCTGCCGGCCAGGACCAGGTCGCTGGTCCACGCGGCGATGTCGCGAGACCCGGACGACGCCGGACGCGGTGCGACCCGCTGACGGCTGCTGCTGTCGTCGATGCTCAGGCAGTCACCGCTGCGCGTGGCGTTTTGCAGCAGGTACGTGCGGATGGCCACGGCGAGGGCTTTGGCGGCTTCGACCGGTTCGGCACTGGCTTCGCGCTGGAGAACACGGGCGACGTATTCTTCGCGATCCAGCCGGGCGACGAGCTTGTCGTTGAGCAGGAATAGTTCGCCGTCGCTGTGAATATCCAGCGCATTACCGTTGGCGAATTCAACACGGTAGTCTCCCTGCAACGCTCCGGAAGTCACCACACTGCCCCCCGACAGCACGCGCCGAAGTGGATAGCGCGAGAACAGGTCGACCTCTACGCATTTCCCTGCATCCGCAGGCCATGAAGCGGGAATCACCGTAGACAGTGCCTGCGCGTAATCTCGAAGAACCCGTTGACTGGTACCGCGCCCGCCGGCCCAGACCGGTATGCCATCCGCGGTCCAACCGGCAAACCCGCCCTGGCGCAACGCAGCATCCTGATCCGCCAACCAGCTCCAGGTCTTCACCCGCAGACGGCTTCCGAGTTCACCGACGACATGGCCATCGCCGGCATTGAGCACCACATCGAGCAATACACGTCGGGCTTGATCCTGCGCCGGCAGCACGGCCAACATCATCAACAGTTCCGCCACCGAAACCCGAGTAGCCGGTTGCAACGAAGGCAAATCCAGCAACCATTGCGGCGCCTGCCGCGCCTGCCAATAGGCTCGCCAGTCGGCATCACGGATACCCAGCCGCGCGGGTTCGAAATACAGACCGCATGACTTCACCAACGCCTGATCACGCTCGATCCTGCCGCCCGCCGTGCAGCAATAAACCTCTTCCTTCGACTGGCCGCGACATTCATAAGCCGGCTCACGCGCGCCGGTGTCCACCAGCCAGGCGTAGACGAACAACTTCCACACACTGCCCAGCGGCGTCTGCAAGGTCTGCGGCAACGGCTCGCGGGTGATCACCTGCGTTCGGTTCAGCGACAACAAGTCGCCGTTGAAGGCCAGGCGCAAAGGTTCGTCCTGCGCCGTTGCCAGCACAGGGATCAAACACAGCAACCCACCTATCAGCAGCCTGTGCACGTCAGTGAACCGTGACCTGGCCAAGGGCTGCCTTTTGTTCCACAGCCTGATGCTGCGGTGCATAGACCTGAGTGAAACGCACCGGCGGCAAGTTGAACTGCCCCTTCTGCGAGAAGCGCACCAAGTGCCGCAGGCGCAATTCGCCACTCAAGGCATCCACCGGAACGGCATAAGCCATTTGCCCCGGTTCGAAACGCGCCTTCTCCAGTGCCGTCGGTTCGGTGCCAGCCTTGCCCATGAGCTTGATGCCCCAGGTGGTGCGCTCGACATCTGCACCCGGTGGCAGCGGCACTTCCAGCATCCCGTAACGCAACGGTTTGGCGGCTTTGCTGGTGACGATCACTTCGTCGAGATAGAGGTTGTCGCTGGACAATGGCGCGTTGCCGACCGCTTCGAGTTTGAAGGTGAAGGCCTCATCCCCCGGCACCAGTCGCGACAGGCGACGGGTGATGGTCACGGCCATCGGATCGACCACCGGCTGCTGGCTGCGGTAGCTCAATGCAGCGCGCAGCGGACGCTCTTGCGCGCCGGTCAGCGTCAATACCGTCGGCACTGGCGCAGGCCCCTGCCACGTCCAATACATCTCACCAGAAACCCCGTACTGTTTCTTCCAGCCTTCACCCGGCGCCAATGCAATGGTGGGCGATGCCTGCTCGATGCTGCGTTGCAGCCAGGTCAACGCCAACGCACGTTCCAGGGTCGATTGCTGTGGCAGCAAACGTTGCAGCAAGGCCTGGGCGTGAGCCTGATCGAAGGGTTGCAGCGACAGGTTCAGCGCTTCGGCAAACGGCTGAGAACTGACTGCCAGACGTTGCTGCGCGTCGGCCAGTTGCCGGTTGAACACATCCGGCAAAGCGACCTTCGCTTGCCTGGCCAGCGATGCCGTCAGCACCCGTGCGGCCGCCAGCCCCAAGGCTGAATCCGGATCGCTCATGACGAGGCTGTCTTCGCCGTCTTCCATCAGATTCGCGGCAGTGCCCTCGCCCGCTTTCGCCAGGTCGTCCATCAAGCCACTGAGCAAGGTGTTGACCGGTAACTGCATCTGTCGGGCAAACGACAGGATCAGCGCCCGCTGCAACAGCGGCGTGCTCTTCGCCTGCTTGGCGTAGACCTCCAGCACCCGCTGCCAATGCTCCGGCGGCAGGCTCAGTTCAAGCACCTGGCTGGCATGCCAGTCGGCGTAATAGGCGTAAGCGGTGAGGAACGCATCCGGCTCGCCGTCCATGCCCCACCAGGTGAAACACGCCGAAGGGCCAGCCATTTGCACCAGGCGCAAGCGACTGTTTTGCATGATCAGGCGCAGGCGATCGCGGATCTGCGGATTCGCCGCCAGCGTCGGGTAGGCGATGCTCAACGGCAACAGGCGACTGGCGGTCTGCTCGACGCCACCGTAGGGGTAGCTCAGCAGGTCGTCGAGGGCAGAACGGAACAACGCTGGCGGACTGTCATCCAGACGCAGGCGGATATCACTGGCGTCTGTCGGCAACGTCAGCGGCGTATCGCCCTCACCCACATCAAGGCTCTGGGTTTGAATCACCTGCCAGCCTTCACCGGTCGCGCTCAGGTGCACCGTCAGGGCGTCAGCGGTTTTGCCGTCCTGCACCAGCTCGGCGCTCCACTCGCCATTGGCCAGCTCAAAGGCCGGCAACGGGATGTAGTTGATGCCGCTGTTCAGGGTCGCAGGCACGCGCTGTTCGTTGCCGGCGTAACGGGTCACCAGTTCGGCCTTGACCGGTTTCTCGGCCTGACTGAAGGCGAACACGCCGAGGTCCGGTTTGTCGCCGGCGCGGAATCGAGTCGGGCCGCTCCACTTCAGGTACAGCGGTTTTTCCGAGCGCACGAATTGCTTCTTCTGCCCGACCTGCCCGCCATCGGCGATGGCCCTGGCGGTGATGCGCCAGCGGGTCAGGGAGTCGGGCATCTTGAAGGTGAAGCGGGTTTTGCCATTGGCATCGGTCAGCAACTCAGGTTGCCACGCCGCCGTGTCGACATCCTCGCGACGCGGTCGCTCCAGCACTTTCACGCCGCGCTCACTGCGATTGGCTTTGCCCGGTGCACCGGGGCTGCCCGGCAGGGCGACGTCATAACTGATGAACGACAAACTGGCGCTGGTGCGCACGTTGTTACGCCGTGGGTGATAGAAGAACTGGTCGATGCTCGGCGCGACTTCCGGTTGCAGCGCGTAGACCATTTCATCGACCACGCTGACCGTCAGGTGCGCGGGAATCGCTTTGCCGGCGAATTGGGTGGTCAGGTCCACCGAGACGGTTTCGCCCGGCTGGTAGGTCTCTTTATCGGTGGCGATGGCCACGTCGATCTGCGGCGTAATCACTTTGATGCCGGCGTTCTGGAAACTGTACTGGCCGCCCTTGGTGTACAGCACCGAGAAGGTCAGGTTCGGCGCGAAACCGTCCTTCACCGGGATGCGCGCGCGGTATTGGGTATCGCTGAGTTTTTCCATCTTCAGCCAGTCGCCGCCTTTGGAAAGTAACGCAGTGGCTTCGACCTTATCGCGCTCCAGAGACAGCAGCGCATCGCTCACTGGCTCGGGGAAAGTGATCAGCGCCAGCGCCTCATCACCTGCTATGTACTCGGGCTTGTCGAGGACGATTTCCACGGTGCCGGGTACGGCTTTGACACCTTCGCCGGTAACCGAATGACCGGTGGCACCGACCACCCGGCCATGATCATCCTTGAGCGTCAGGTTGTAGGTGCCCGGCCGGTCAAAGGCCAGGGTGAACCCCTTGTCGATTGCCGCGAGTTTGCCTTCGCCGATGCTCTGGTCTTCCAGGCGTACCCAGCCGTAGCTGCCCGGCGTAATGGCATCGACCTGCTCACCTTCGCGGGTGTAGCTGAAGGCAACCCTGTCACCCACCGCGCTGAAACGCCGAGGCGCGCTCAAGCGGAAATTCGCCGCGCCACGGTCGATGAGGATTTCCTTGGTGGTCTTGACCCGATACGCCGCACCGTCGCTGGCAAACACCGTGAGCATGTAGCGACTCGGTTTGTCGGCAGCCGGCAAGTCGAGGGACGCGTTGCCCTTGGCATCGGTGGTCAATTCGGTGCTGGTCAGCTCCACCGGAAATTGCCCGAGGTATTGCAGTTCGTTGTCGACCATCGACAGTTGCTGGGCGCGCAGGCTCAGACTCAATTTCGCATTGGCCACCGGTTTTCCGTCCGGGTACAGCAGCACCAGGTTGCCCTTGACCGGCTCGCCAGTACGGTAATCCTGCTTGGCCAGATTGAGCGAAATCTCGAAGTGCGGCTTGATGTATTCAGCGACACGAAAGGCGCTGCTGTAGGCCTGATCCTTGTAGTTGAAACGCAGTTCATAACCACCGGCCACGGCGTTATCGGGCAACTGGAATCGGCCTTGAGTGCCAGCCTTGGAATCGAGTTTCAGATCGAGGGATTGCAGCGCCGTGCCGGTCGCATCGAGCACGGTCACGTTGACGTCGGCCGCGGTGGGCTGCACCGAATCCCGGGCATTCTTGAACTCCCGCCCGACGATTTTCAGCGACACCCAGTCCCCCGGCCGATACAGAGGCCGGTCGGTGAAGGCATAGAGTTTGGTGTCATAGATTTCGCTGTCATAGTAGAAGTTCTCGGAGACAAACACCCCGCCCTCTTCGTCTTCGCCTATCACGAACGAGCGCTCGGGGCTGACGTGTTTCAGGCGTAGCAAACCATCGGCATCCGTGGCGCCGCTGCTCATCACGCCGAGGCCGTCAGTCCACAGCACATTGACCTTCGGCACCGAGCTGCCTTCGTGTTTGCGCGCAGTCCACACCAGCAATTCGTCACCGGCAATCTTGCTCACCGCCACGGTGTTGGAGACGAACACCATGGTGGTCGCGCGGTACTTGCCGATCAGCGCCTCCACCAGATAAAGACCCGGTTTGAGATGGCCCAACGGGATGTACACGTTGCCCGGCGCGACGCTGACGAACTCACTGGAAGAACCGGCCAGGTTCACCCCTGCAGGTGGCTGGATCGGTTTGGCCTGCCACAACGGATAACGGAACTGGCTGACCACCGGCAAACCCGGTATCAGCGCGAATTGCGGTTGCGCATCGTAGGGTGTTGGCGCGGCCATCGCGTCGCCCATTTTCAGCTCCGGCACTTCCTCGGTGACTTGTTTACGCGACTCGTAGGAAAACGCCCGCTGCATCACCCGACGGGATTTGCGATACCAGTTGTCCCACAGGTAAGCGAGAGTGTTGGACAGCCCTTCACCCTTGAACTGGCCATCGCTGACCACCCGATGCAGGTTCTTCTGGCGCTTGAGAAAATCCATTGGCTTGTCGATGCGATACACCCGAATGTCGGCACCACCGTAGGGCTCCATGCGAAACCGGCGATAGTCGCGACCCGGCGCTTCGAGGCGCACCATCGCCTGTTCATCGCTGGCAAAGCTGCTGTCGGCCAGCAGGAAAAAACTCTCGCCGGCCACTGGTGCATAGCCGCTGGACGGGACCGAGTCGTCCGCATCAACCGCCGAGAAAGGCAGCACCAATACCAACAGCAGAGACAGAAAACGCAGCATGCGGGCACCGGTCATTGGGAAAGAAAATTCAGTCGATAGACGCCGATGAAGTTGGGGTTGGCTGCGTCGGGTATCCATCGGGTGTCCTTCCATGTCATGAGTTGCTGCAGGCTTGCCGAACGCATGCCGTTGTCGGTGGGTGTGGTGGTGCCGGTGTGATAGGCAATGTAGCGGCCCATCCAGATCATCAGGTGCTGGTCGTCGCCCTGATCGAAAAACATCAGGTCGCCGGGGCGGGCTTGAGCCACATCGCGGCTGACCAGATGGCTGTTGAACTGGATCAATTTGATCGCATTGACGTATGGCCCGACTTTGCCGCCGCCCTGCTGCCATTGCTGGGCAAGACCGCGCTGGGCATCGCTCAATTGCAACTCCGGCGGCAGGTAACGATTGGACAGGCCATTGCTGCGCAGCCATTTGTCGTCATGGACTTTCAGCGCTTCGTTAGCGGCGAAGCGCACCAGTCCGGCGCAGTCTTGCTGATACCAACGGGGGCTCGGGCCCTGGCTCAGTTGCTCCTGGGCGATGCGCACGAACCAGGCGCGAAACACCTGGGATTGCTGTGGGTCGAGCGATGGTGCCTCGACAGCGCGGGCACCCGCGCTCAGCAACAAGGCCAGCAGGCCGAGACTTCGGATCAATGCCGTCACAGAGCTTTCCACTCCAGCGGCAGCCACTGCCAGTGGCCGTCGGGCTCGCTGCCTTCGGGCAAGGTCAGGGCGTATTTACCGTAGCCGCCGAGCTTGCGCAGTTTCGGGATCAGGTAGGTTTGCGCGGCGTTGTAGAACACCGGCTCCATGTCCTGGGGCAGGCTGTCGAGGGTTTCCTGCTGCATCAGTTGCGCCATGGACTCCGGACCGAAATAGACCGGCATCAGCAGGTCTTTGGGCACCACGTCGGCCATTGGCGGGAAACGTTTGTCGAGGGTGCCAAGAGCCTTGTCCACCAGCTTGTCATCGAGGGAAAACAGCAGCATCGAACCGTGACGCGCCAGGCTCACGCGCATGAACGCCTTGCCGCTGATGGCATCGGGATCTTGAGCTTCCTTGGCCGTATAGGGACCGAAACTGGAGCTGACCTGACGTTGCCACTGATGGCTCTGGCCTTGCTGTTTTTCCACCACCGGGAAGGCGCCTTCTTCGACATTGCTCTCGTAGGCACCGACCATCGAGCCGAACAGACTGCCCAAATCTCCATCGAGTTTGCCGCCGCCATCATCGTTGAGGCTGGCCACCAGTAAGGGTGTGTACAACCGCGAATCGGCATACCAGCACAGGCCCGCCGCGCCGGCCATGTGTTCGGTCAGCGCCTGAGCCACCTTCTCCTCGGCACCGAGTTTCATCAGCAGCGGTTTCTGTTGTTCGGCAGCCAGCGGCAACGCCACGCAAGCGCTGGCGCCCATCGGCATGGCTTGCCAGATCGGCTTGAAATCGAAGTCCGGCTGATTCTCCAGTTCATCCATGGCCAGGAAGCTGTGCCAGCCCTTGTCGTCCATGTCGAAACGCAGGCCGGCGAAATTCGGAATGAAGCGCTGGTAACCCATGGCCAGCACACTGGCATTGACCGACAGGCGTTGTTTCACCTGCGGAGCACGCGGCGGCAGGCCGAAGGCTTCGGGGAACAGTTTGTCGCCATTGAGCAACGCGGCAATGGCCGTGGTCGACACGCTGCCCGATTCTTCCGTTGCACCGCTTTGTGGATCGTAGAGTTTCGCCGGATTGGACAGCACCACCAGTTTGTCGCCATGGGACGCAAACAGCAGCGCCTTGCTGGCGTTGTAATTGAGTTGATAGAGCGCCACGTCGTCGGTGCCGACCTTCACGTCAGCGACTTTGCTCAACTGCGAGTCGTCCAGCGCCACTTTGGCCAGCGGCTCCAGCACCTTGGCCAGCCCGCCGCGATCCATCACCAGCAGGAAATCCTTGAGCCGCCCATCCGCCCCGCGCCACAACGCTACGTCGGCAGGCTGATCGAACAGCTGCTCGATCAAGGTGTCCTGCAGTTTCAGGTCATGTTCGTAGATGATCCGCCGCAAGCTGCCGATCAACCCCAGGCGGTCGGCATGGCTTTCGTAATAGAAGACGAAGTCTTCGGTCAGGGTTTCCTTGAGAAACGGCACTGCCAGCAAGTCCTTGGGCAACTGACTCAGGGAATGGGTTTCCAGCAAGCCATCCGGGCGGCTCATGCCCAGTTTGTCACTGGCCAACGCAGGCGCCGGGGCCTTGGGCTTGTGCATGAACCACCCCAACCCACCGGCCACAACGACGACCAGGCATATCCCGATCAGCAGTGTCGGCCAATGCAGGGAATGTTTGGCCGCTGGTGCGCCAGCGGCCGGAGTAACAGCGCTATCACTCATGTTCACAAAACCCGATGTTCATCCGTGGAGCGGGGATGCTTAGTAGTTGAAAGTCTTGACCAGCAGCAGGTCGCCGATTGCGCGCAGGGGCACGATGAACGTCTCGCGTTTTTCATCGACGGTGTTTTCGTTGAGCACCAGGTTGATCTGCGAGGTAATCACCTCGTTCTGGTTGCTTGTCTCATCGAAGTTATAGCCGCCGCTGCCGAAGTTGCCCCAATAGTTCACGTAAACCAGATAGGTGCCATGCAGCGGTGCGGTCATGGTGAACATTTCCGGACCCGGGCCATCGACGCCGTCAGGGTCGAGGCCGCCGCCGTTGGTCAAGTCCGGGTGCGCCCAGAAGGCATGCTGGCCGTCGGGCGTGACGATGTGCAGGTCGAGTTCGGCCTTCGGATCGTCCCAACCCAGCACCACGCGAATCTTCGCCGGAGTGCGCAGGTTGTTGGCTTCATAGAATTGAACACGCTTGAGGGACTGGCCTTCGGCGCTGCGGATTTCGACGCTGTTGGAACCGGCACCAAACGCATACGGTCGGGCGAAACGCCCTTGCTCGTCGGTGTAGAGGTTCAGCGGATTGCCGTTGACCGCCAACGTGTGCGGCCCGCGCTGAGTGCCGATGGCCTTGAGGCGGCCTTCGATCATCGTGCGGTTGCGCTGCACGCCTCGGTCAATCGGTGGCGTGGGATAGGCGACTTGCGGGTTTTCGCTACGGTCCAGCAGACCGTTGTAACGCCAGCCACCCACCGGCTCCGACAACTCGGCATTCGGCGCGGCCAGAATCACGGGCGCGATAGCCAACCCGATCAGCAGCAAAAGAAATGAGCGCATGCGACGCCTCCTGCCATGCATGACGAAACCTTGCGCCTGATCCTGGGCGCGTTACCGATGCGGATACTGCGTTTCGTCTGAAAGACCCGTGACTGCCAGGTCGTATAGGGCTCGAAGGTTAGCCATTCGGGTGTTTTTTAACAATCGAATGGCTCCGAAATTGCGGTGGGAATCACGGTAAGGGGTGAACGGTGAGCCGAATAGAGACGTTATTCGGCTCACGAAATGAGCCGAATAATCCGTAGACACCGGCCTCGCTCATTTGCCCATACCCCCCCTATCTGCTAGTGTCGCGCCGGTTTAACGTCAACCGGAAATCGCCGCCATGGCCCGCAAAAAAGCTGCACTGGATTTCGAACAGTCCCTCGCCGACCTGCAAACGCTGGTGGAGCGTCTGGAGAATGGCGAATTGTCGCTCGAGGACTCGCTGGCCGCTTTCGAGCAAGGCATCGGTCTGACCCGCGATTGCCAGGCGGCGCTGGCCCAGGCCGAGCAAAAGGTTCAAGTGCTGCTCGAGCGTGATGGCGAGTTGGCCGAGGAACCCTTCGACGCGGATCAGCCAGAATGATTGCAGCGTACTCGGCCACCAGCCAGGCCCGCGTCAATGCAGCCCTGGAAACCCTGTTCATCGCGCCGAGCCCTGAACTGGCGCGGTTGTATGAGGCCATGCGCTACAGCGTGATGAATGGCGGCAAACGCGTGCGTCCACTGCTGGCCTACGCCGCGTGCGAAGCGTTGGGCGGCAAGGCCGAGCAAGCCAACGGCGCAGCCTGTGCCGTGGAGCTGATCCACGCCTATTCGCTGGTGCATGACGATTTGCCGGCGATGGACGATGACGATCTGCGCCGCGGCCAGCCCACTACCCACAAGAAATTCGATGAAGCCTGCGCGATCCTCGCCGGCGACGGTTTGCAGAGCCTGGCCTTCAGCGCCCTGCTCGATCCACGCCTGAGCGCGTCGGATGCCGAAATCCGCCTGCAAATGGTCAGCGCCCTGGCGCTGGCGGCAGGCCCGGCGGGCATGGTCGGCGGTCAGGCCATCGACCTCGGCTCGGTCGGCCTGAAACTTGACCAGAAAGCCCTGGAGTACATGCACCGGCACAAGACCGGCGCGCTGATCGAGGTCAGCGTCAAGCTCGGTGCCCTGGCCAGCGGCCGTGCCGAGAAAGACGAACTCAAGTCCCTGCAGACTTATGCACAGGCCATCGGCCTGGCCTTCCAGGTCCAGGACGACATTCTCGACGTCGAAAGCGATACCGAAACCCTCGGCAAACGCCAGGGCGCCGACATTGCCCGGGACAAACCGACCTACCCGGCCCTGCTCGGCCTCGACGCCGCCAAGGCCTACGCCCTGGAGCTGCGCGACCAGGCCCTGCACGCACTGCGACCGTTTGACGCGGCGGCCGAGCCATTGCGCGATCTGGCCCGGTATATCGTCGATCGCCGCAGCTGACGGCGAATCCGCCAAAAAAAACCAACGCGTGGGCAGGGACCGATGCATCAGGTAAACTGCCGCATCTTTTATACCTATAACGATTCGCCTGATGCCCACGACGTTTCATGAGATTCCCCGCAAACGCCCGACCACGCCCCTGCTCGACCGCGCGAAAACGCCGGACGGCCTGCGCCGGTTAGGCGAAGCCGAGCTGGAAACCCTGGCCGATGAGTTGCGCCTGGAATTGCTCTACACGGTCGGCCAGACCGGTGGGCATTTCGGTGCCGGCCTGGGCGTGATCGAGCTGACCATCGCGCTGCATTACGTCTTCGACACCCCGGACGACCGGCTGGTGTGGGACGTGGGTCATCAGGCTTATCCGCACAAGATCCTCACCGGTCGTCGCGAGCGCATGGGCACCCTGCGCCAGAAGGACGGCGTTGCCGCGTTCCCGCGCCGCTCCGAGAGCGAATACGACACCTTTGGCGTCGGCCACTCCAGCACCTCGATCAGTGCCGCGCTGGGCATGGCGATTGCCGCCCGCCTGCAAAACAGCGAGCGCAAGGCGATCGCGGTGATCGGCGACGGCGCGTTGACTGCGGGCATGGCCTTCGAGGCGCTGAACCATGCGCCGGAAGTGGATGCCAACATGCTGGTGATCCTCAACGACAACGACATGTCGATCTCGCGCAACGTCGGTGGCTTGTCGAACTATCTGGCGAAGATCCTTTCCAGCCGCACCTACGCCAGCATGCGCGAGGGCAGCAAAAAAGTGCTGTCGCGCCTGCCCGGTGCGTGGGAAATCGCTCGCCGGACCGAAGAATATGCCAAAGGCATGCTGGTTCCCGGCACGCTGTTCGAAGAACTGGGCTGGAACTACATCGGCCCGATCGATGGCCACGACCTGCCGACCCTGATCGCCACCCTGCGCAACATGCGCGATCTGAAAGGTCCGCAGTTCCTGCACGTCGTCACCAAGAAAGGCAAAGGCTTCGCCCCGGCGGAAGTCGACCCGATCGGTTACCACGCCATTACCAAACTCGAACCGCTGGACGCCCCGGCCGTTGCGCCGAAAAAGGCCAGTGGACCGAAATATTCCGGCGTGTTCGGCGAATGGCTGTGCGACATGGCGGCTGCCGATCCGCGCCTGGTCGGGATTACCCCGGCGATGAAGGAAGGCTCGGATCTGGTCGCATTCAGCGAACGATTCCCGCTGCGCTACTTCGACGTGGCCATTGCCGAGCAGCACGCCGTCACCTTCGCGGCCGGCATGGCCTGCGAGGGCGCCAAACCCGTGGTAGCCATTTATTCGACCTTCCTGCAGCGCGGCTACGACCAGTTGGTGCATGACGTCGCCGTGCAGAACCTCGACGTACTGTTCGCCATCGACCGCGCAGGCCTGGTGGGCGAAGACGGTCCGACCCACGCCGGTAGCTTCGATCTTTCTTACCTGCGTTGCATCCCCGGCATGCTGGTGATGACCCCGAGCGATGAAAACGAGCTGCGCAAAATGCTCACCACCGGTCACCTGTATGAAGGCCCGGCGGCCGTGCGTTATCCACGCGGTAATGGCCCGAACGCGACCATCGAGAAAGACCTCGAGCCGATCGAGATCGGCAAGGGTGTGATTCGCCGCCATGGCAGCAAAGTCGCCCTGCTGGTGTTCGGCGTGCAACTGGCCGAAGCCCTGAAAGTCGCCGAGACGCTGGACGCGACCGTGGTCGACATGCGCTTCGTCAAACCGCTGGATGAAGCGCTGGTTCGCGAAATCGCCGGCAGCCATGAACTGCTGGTGACCGTCGAAGAAAACGCGATCATGGGCGGCGCCGGTGGCGCGGTCAGCGAATTCCTCGCCCGCGAAAACATCCTCAAGTCGATGCTGCACCTGGGCTTGCCCGACATCTACGTCGAACACGCCAAGCCTGCGCAAATGCTGGCCGAGTGTGGTTTGGATGAAGCGGGAATCGAAGCGTCCATTCGCGAGCGCCTGCAACTGCTCAACATCTAAACGCAAAACCCTGTGGGAGCGAGCTTGCTCGCGATAGCGGCCTGTCAGTCGACTCAGATGCTGACTGATACACCGCCATCGCGAGCAAGCTCGCTCCCACAGGTTTTGCGGCTGGATTACAGATTTGCAATCAAACCGAATCCCTGTGGGAGCGAGCTTGCTCGCGATGAAGGCACCTCGGTCTCAGCGGTCTGGCGCAATCAAATGGCAAAGCTTTGCAGTCGCCTCAATCATCTGCCCACTCGGCCGCTCCAGGCCCTTGTCCGTCACCAAGCGCAACTGTCCCTGTGCCACGGCCGCCACCTGTGGCCAGGCTTTCCACGCATCGAGCTGCGCCTGTTCGCTGGCCAGAATCACCTCGGGATTACGCTGCAGCACGGCTTCCACACTGACTTGCGGTGCCGGCAGCTTCAGGTCGGTAAACACGTTTTGGGCACCGCAGACCTCCAGTGCATCGCTGATGATCTGCTCGCCGCCAACCGTATACAGCGGCCGATCCCAGACCTGATAAAACACCCGTAACGGCTTATCCCGTCGATAGCGTTGGCGCAATTCATCCAGCCGCTGGCGTAAATCGCTGGCCAATGAAGTTCCGCGTTCAGGCCGACCAAGCTGAGCGGCTATGGTCTCGATCTGTGCGGCGAGCTGGTGCAGGCTGTGGGGTTCGGCGACGTAGGTGGGAATATTCAGTCGCTTGAGCTGGTCACGCTGGGCCGGGCCGACGCTACCGGGCCATAACAGCAACAGATCGGGTTTCAGGCTGAGCAGGCGCTCCATGTCCAACTGGCCATAGCGGCCAACGGAGGGCAGGTCCTTGAGTTGCGCAGGCCGTTCACCGGCGTCCAGCACACCGACCATGAGGTCGGCGGAGCCCAGTTCAACGACGATTTCAGAGAGCGACGGTGCGAGGCTGACAACCCGCTCGACCGCGATGGCCGAGCCACTGGCGGCCAGCAGCAACACCGCCAGCCAGAGCGCGCGCATCAACCGAGTTGACGCGGAATACGGTAGAGGTAGAACAGCACGGCGGTCGACAGTGCCAGCAGCATCAGCGGCACCGCTTCAAGACCGACGAACACCGCCAGGGCACCGATCCAGGCCGGCAGCCCGGCGACGAGGAATGCCGTACGCCGCTTGGCCGCCAGACTGATCCAGGCGGCAGGTTCTTCAGGGGTATCGAGGGCTTTCTGGGTGGCGATCAGCGCGTGTTTGTAGGCACCGAAGAACCTCAGGCTGACAAACATCGAGGCGACTCCGGCGATGAACAACGGCATCGCCAGCACCGGCAGAATGGCTTCGCCCTGGCCGAACACCGCGTTGATCACAAACAGCGGCAACAAGGCCAGTGCCAGGTACTGCCACCAGTTGACGGACAGTCGCCGCCGCACCTGATCGCGGGTCACGCCCGGTCTACCTCGCCCTGATGCTCATTGCCCATCATGTGGTCGAGCTTGCTGGCCTTGGTCGCCAGGTAGAGTCGGTTATGCGGATTGTGGCCGGTGTGCAGCGGCACGCGCTCGGCGACCACGATACCCATGTCGGTCAAGGCTTTGACCTTGCGCGGGTTGTTGGTCATCAGGCGCAGGGATTTCACGCCCAGGTGCTCCAGCATCGGCAGGCACATGGCATAGTCACGCTGATCGGCGGCAAAGCCCAGACGCTCGTTGGCTTCGACGGTGTCGGCACCACCGTCCTGCAGCTCATACGCGCGGATCTTGTTCAGCAGGCCAATGCCCCGGCCTTCCTGACGCAGGTAGAGCAAAACGCCGCGACCTTCGCGGGCGATGGCCTGCAAGGCGGCCTCCAGTTGCGAGCCGCAGTCGCAACGCTGGCTGAACAAGGCGTCGCCCGTCAGGCATTCGGAGTGCAACCGGCCGAGTACCGGGGCACCGTCGGCGAATTCACCCAGACTCAGCACAACGTGCTCGCGGCCGGTGGCTTCATCGAGAAAGCCGTGCATGGTGAATTGCGCAAAAGGCGTTGGCAGCTTGGAAGCGGCGACAAAAACGACAGGCACCGGTGTGCTCCTGATCTAAAGAGTCTGAAGATTCGCAGAGCCGGCATTGTAACAGCAGGTTCCGGGCGACGCTTAGGCTGAATTATCGGCGATAACTATCAAAAAGTTTGATATGCGCCCTGAAGATACGACCTCTGTGGGAGCGAGCTTGCTCGCGATAGCGGTGTGTCAGAAGCGTATTCGTCAACTGAAAGTCCGCCATCGCGAGCAAGCTCGCTCCCACAGGGTTCAGTGTCAGTCCTTGAAACGGGTCAATTATCTTCAAACGGATACGGCTGTTTCCAGCGCTCGAAGATAGGTTTCAGCTCGCCGTTTTTCACCAGTTGCTCCATGCGCTGGTCGAACAGGGCCAACAGGCTGCGCGCCTTCGGGGTCTTGGCGAAGCACAGGTACAGCGGCAACTCGGCGATATGGGTGCGCCGTAGCTGGGACGGATCCTTGGCGCGGTTGATAACGTCATCGACTTCGGTCAGAGCGTCGATATAGAAGTCAGCACGATTGTGGGTCAGCATCGACACGATGCCGGTACGCCGCATCACTTCATCGAAGTGGCGCACATTGGGCAGGTAATGCTGGTAATCGTAGCCGCGGACCCAGGCCAGTCGATAATTGCCCAGGGTTTGCGGGGTGGGTACCGGACTGCTTGCCAGGCCCAAGGCATAGATGTGATCGGTGTCGAAGTTCCAATGGGGATAGAGCACGCCCTCGGATTCGTCACGATAGGAGCCGACGCAGGCATCGACCTCGCCACTCTCGGCCAGACCCAGGGAGCGCACGTACGGCTCGGTGCGGACGTCGACCTTGACGCCCGCCGGCTCGAACACTTGCCGTAGCACGTCCCAACCCAGTCCATGACCGTCAGCAGCGGTGTAGTCTTCCCAGTCTTCGCTGGCCAGATGAATCACCGACGGCGGCGTAGCACCCCCTGCTTGCGCCTGGAAAAAAGCGCACAACATCGTGAACGCCAGCACCATCAATCCGCGTACAGCCATCCCCCGCGTCCCCCGATAAACAGCACTCATGATCAACGCCTGGAAATCCCCGGTCAGGCGAAAAACCACACCAGTCCTTGCATCGCCAGCCAGGCGAACACCCCGGCCAGGACATCATCGAGCATGATGCCGACGCCGCCATGTACGTGCCGGTCAATCCAGCGAATCGGCCACGGTTTGAGGATGTCGAAGAAGCGGAACATCAAGAAACCCACGAGCAACCATTGCCAACCTTCCGGCACCAGCCACAGGGTGATCCACATTCCGACCATTTCGTCCCAGACGATGCCTTCATGGTCGTGTACCCGTAAATCGTCGGCCACTTTGCCGCACAGCCAGAAGCCGAACGACATGGTGATGCCCAGCATCAGCCAGTAACCCCAGTCGGGAAGCATTTGCCACAACGGGATAAAAGGCAGCGCAACTAACGACCCCCAAGTGCCAGGCGCCTTTGGCAAGGTGCCCGAGCCGAAGCCGAACGCCAAAAAATGCCACGGATTACGCCAGACCGACGGCGGTACGTTTTCCGCCGGGACCTGATTGGGATGATCTGTCACGGTGACTCCCGAAAATGTTGATAACCCCGGGTTTGCGGGGTGATGTCGTGTCCGCTGGCATCCAGCAGTGTCACACCTTGCCCATTAACGACGCGCCCAATCAAATGGATCGGCCAGCCGTCGGCCAGCAATAGCGGCAACTCGACGGACGGTAGGGTGAAGACCAATACGTAATCGTCGCCACCGCTCAGTGCCGCAGCCTGTGCGTCCGATTGACCGAGAAAGTCGACCAGGCTCTGCGACAGCGGCAAACGATCCCGCTCGACTTCGATACCGACCTTCGAGGCCAGCGCGATATGCCCGCAATCAGCCAGCAGGCCGTCGGAGATATCCATTGCCGAAGTGGCCTTGCCACGTAGCGCCTGACCCAAACCGAGTTGCGGTTGCGGCGACCAGTAATGCGCCAGCAACGGCGCGGCAATGCTCGCTTGGGCCGTGCGCTGGCCAAGCACCAATGGCAAGGCACCGGCGGCGTTGCCCAGGTCGCCGCCGACACACAGCAGATCGCCCGGTTGCGCACCGCTGCGGGTCAGCGCCAGACCACCCGGCACGCGCCCGAACACGGTCATGGTCAGGCTCAGCGGCCCACGGGTGGTGTCGCCGCCCACCAGCGCCACGCCGCAGCTTTGCGCCATCTGGTTCAAACCACGGGCATAGGCTTGCAGCCAATCGGCGGTCACCGTCGGCAAGGTCAGGGCAAGGGTAAAGGCAACGGGGGTGGCGCCCATGGCAGCCAGATCGCTGACGGCCACGGCCAGCGAGCGCTGACCGAGCAGAAACGGATCGCAGGGATCGGCAAAATGCACGCCGGCCACCAACGTATCGGTAGAAATCGCCAACTGTTCCCCGGGGGGAACAGCCAGCAAGGCGCAATCATCGCCAATCCCGAGGGCAACGCCTTCACCGCCCTGCGCACAAGGCGCGGCGGCGAAGAAATTGCGGATCAGCTCAAACTCGCCCATAGGGTGTCCTGTCTCACCAATACTGTTCATTTTTTAGCGGCGTCTGGTGTCGCCATACTGCGTTGCCGCTCCTCGCCATAGCACGCTATGACTCGTCGCGGCGCCTTGTCTGGCAACACCAGCCACTCGCTAAAAAACGAACGTATCGGCGAGACAGGACACTAGATCCAAGCGCTGTTAGCGCTTGAACGCCTTGACTTCAGCTTCACGCAGACGCGGGGCCAGCTTGTCGAGCACACCGTTGACGAACTTGTGGCCGTCGGTGGAACCGAAGACCTTGGCCAGTTCGATACCTTCGTTGATCACAACGCGGTACGGCACGTCGACGCGCTTGAGCAGTTCCCAGGTGGACAGGCGCAGAACCGCCAGTTCAACCGGGTCCAGCTCTTCGATGGTCAAGTCCAGGCAAGGCGTGAGCGCCGTGTCGATTTCGGTCTTGAACTGCGGCACCCCGTGCAGGATTTCGCGGAAGTAGGCGCCATCGACATCGGTGAAATCGTTATCGACCCGGAACTGCGCTTCGATTTCGTTCAGCGATTGCTTGGCCATGTGCCATTGGTACAACGCCTGGGTCGCGAGCTGACGGGCTTCGCGACGCTTGACGCTTTTCGATGGTTTGCCGGCATCCGCAGGCTTTGGATCGCGCGGGTTGAAACGATCGCTTTCGTCGCTAATCACTTGGCCTCCAACTGCGCCAGCAGGCTGACCATTTCCAGAGCGGACAGGGCAGCTTCAGCACCTTTGTTACCGGCCTTGGTGCCGGAACGTTCGATGGCTTGCTCGATGGAATCAACGGTCAGGACGCCGAAAGCGACCGGAACGCCGAACTCCATGGAAACCTGGGCCAAGCCCTTGGTGCACTCGCCAGCCACGTATTCGAAGTGCGGAGTGCCGCCACGAATGACCGCGCCCAGGGCGATGATTGCCGCGAATTCGCCTTTCTGGGCGACTTTCTGCGCAACCAGCGGAATTTCGAAGGCGCCAGGTGCGCGGATGATGGTGATGTCGCTTTCGCTCACGCCGTGGCGAACCAGGGCATCAACTGCACCGCTGACCAGGCTTTCAACGACGAAGCTGTTGAAACGGCCCACTACCAGAGCGTAGCGGCCTTTAGGGGCGATGAAGGTACCTTCGATGGTCTTCAGGGTCATTCGATAAATCTCTTAAAGAGCCGGGACGCGTCTCGTACGCGTCCCTCGGTGATATTTGAACCGCGAATTCAAGGCCGGAAACAACCGGTCATTATTCGGAGGGCACGTATTCTACAACTTCCAGATCGAAACCGGATATCGCATTAAATTTCATGGGTGCCGACATCAGGCGCATTTTGCGTACGCCAAGGTCGCGCAGGATCTGCGAACCGGCACCGACAGTGCTGTAGGTGGTCGGTTTTTTCACCGCGGCGTGATCGGCGGTTTCGCGGATGTGCGCCAGCAACACGTCGCCATCGAGCGGGTGACCGAGCAACAGCACCACGCCGCTGCCGGCCTCGGCAACCGTGGCCATGGCGGCGCGCAGGCTCCAGCGGCCCGGTTGCTTGACCATCAGCAGGTCGCGCAGCGGGTCCATGTTGTGCACGCGAACCAGGGTCGGTTCTTCGGCACACACGTTGCCCAGGGTCAGTGCCATGTGCACGTCGCCTTCCACCGAATCACGATAGGTCACCAGGTTGAATTGGCCCAGTTCGCTGTCCAGTGGCTGCTCGGCAATCCGCTGAACGGTACGTTCGTGGATCATCCGGTAGTGAATCAGGTCGGCGATGGTGCCGATCTTGATGTCGTGTTCGGCGGCAAAAGCTTCCAGTTCGGCGCGACGGGACATGGTGCCGTCGTCGTTCATCACTTCGCAGATCACGCCGCTCGGCTCGAAACCGGCCATGCGCGCCAGGTCGCACGCCGCTTCGGTGTGGCCGGCGCGGGCCAGGGTACCGCCGGCCTGGGCCATCAGCGGGAAGATGTGACCCGGGCTGACGATGTCTTCAGCCTTGGCATCACGGGCGGCAGCAGCCTGCACGGTGCGCGCACGGTCGGCGGCGGAGATGCCGGTGGTCACACCGGTGGCCGCTTCGATCGATACGGTGAACTTGGTGCCGAAACCGGAACCGTTGCGCGGCGCCATCAACGGCAGCTTGAGCAGTTCACAGCGCTCGCGGCTCATCGGCATGCAGATCAGGCCACGGGCGTGCTTGGCCATGAAGTTGATGTGCTCGGGCTTGCAGCACTCGGCGGCCATGATCAGGTCGCCTTCGTTCTCGCGGTCTTCGTCATCCATGAGGATGACCATCTTGCCTTGGCGGATGTCTTCAACCAGTTCTTCGATGCTATTGAGCGCCACAAGGCACCCCCTTGAGTCAGGATTTGAGATAGCCATTGGCGGCCAGAAAGCTTTCGGTGATGTTACCTGGCCTTTGCGAAGAGTCGCTTGGTTCTGCGGCCTTGTCGCCGAGCAACAGACGCTCCAGGTAACGGGCCAGCAAGTCCACTTCCAGATTCACCCGGCGGCCTGGCTGGTACGACGCCATGATGGTTTCGCTCAGGGTGTGGGGAATGATGGTCAGCAGGAACTCGGCGCCATCAACTGCGTTCACGGTCAGGCTGGTGCCGTCGACGGTGATCGAGCCTTTATGGGCGATGTACTTGGCCAGGTCCTTCGGCGCGCGGATGCGGAACTCCACGGCACGCGCGTTCTCGGTACGGGCAACCACTTCGCCCACGCCATCGACATGACCGCTGACCAGATGCCCGCCGAGGCGAGTGGTCGGGGTCAGGGCTTTTTCCAGATTGACCGGGCTGCCGCTTTTCAGGTCGTTCATGGCGGTGCAGTCGAGGGTTTCGCGACTGACGTCCGCCGCAAAGCCATTGCCGGGCAATTCCACGGCAGTCAGGCACACGCCGTTGACCGCGATGCTGTCGCCCAGTTTGACGTCGCTCAGGTCGAGCTTGCCGGTTTCGACGTGAACCCGCACATCACCGCCCTTTGGGGTCAATGCACGAATACTGCCGATGGATTCGATGATGCCGGTAAACATGAGGTTCTCCTCGAGAACAAAGCCAAAGCTTGCGCGATGGCCGGAAATTATACGCTTGCTGATGGCAAAGGAATGGCGATGACTCGCCAGTCATCGCCAACCGCACGAATTTCGATGATCTTAAGCTCAGGCGCATCCTTCATTTGCGCGAGTGGCCAGTCCAGCAGCGGCCGCGCCGAGGAACCCAAAAACTTGCCGGCGATGAAAATCTGGAACTCGTCCACCAGTCCGAGCTGGGCAAACGCACCCGCCAGACGCGGACCGGCTTCGACCAGCACCTCGTTGACGCCACGGTTGGCGAGTTCGACCAGCAGCTGACGCAAATCGACCTGGCCGTCATAGCCCGGCACGATCAGGCATTCCGGACCGTTGGCATATTGCTCTTCCACCGCCACGCAGGTGGCGACCAGCGCCGGGCCGACCTTGAAGAACGGTGCATCCAGCGGTACCCGCAGGCGTCCGTCAATCAGGACTCGAAGCGGGGGACGACTCATGGCCAGTGCGGTTTGCTCGGCATCAAGCCCCAACTCATCGGCGCGCACGGTCAATCGCGCGTTGTCCGCCAGTACCGTATCGGCGCCGGTCAGTACCACACTGGCTTGCGCGCGCAGACGCTGAACGGCCGAGCGCGCCGCCGGGCCAGTGATCCACTGGCTTTCGCCACTTTCCATCGCCGTACGGCCGTCCAGACTCATGGCCAATTTGACCCGCACGAACGGCAAGCCGTGTTCCATGCGTTTCAGGAAACCTTGATTGAGCTTTCGCGCTTCACCCTCCAGCACACCACTTTCGGTGGTGATACCAGCCTGAGCCAGGCGCTGCAGACCGCGACCGGCGACTTCCGGATTCGGGTCCTGCATCGCCGCGACCACCCGCGCCACACCGGCATTCACCAGCGCATCGGCACAGGGCGGCGTACGGCCGTGATGGCTGCACGGCTCAAGCGTGACATAGGCAGTAGCGCCACGGGCCAACTCACCGGCCGCGCGCAGGGCGTGAACTTCGGCATGGGGTTCACCGGCGCGCTCGTGCCAGCCTTCGCCGACAATCTGCCCACCCTGCACGATCACGCAACCGACCCGCGGATTGGGGTGCGTCGTGTAATGCCCCTTGCGCGCCAGTTCCAGGGCACGGGCCATGAAATGGGCATCGAGAATGGCTTGTTCTGCGGGCGTGTTCATTCTTTCACCGGTTCACGGGCCAGGCGATCGATCTCTTCGCGGAACTCGTTGAGGTCCTGGAAGCGGCGATATACCGAAGCGAAGCGGATGTAGGCGACTTCGTCGAGTTTCTGCAGCTCGGCCATCACCAGCTCGCCGACCACGAGGGATTTGACCTCGCGTTCGCCGGTGGCGCGCAGTTTGTGTTTGATGTGCACCAGCGACGATTCAAGGCGCTCGACGCTCACCGGGCGCTTTTCCAGCGCCCGCTGCATGCCGGCGCGGAGTTTTTCTTCGTCGAACGGCTGGCGACTGCCGTCGGTTTTGATCAGGCGCGGCAACACCAGTTCAGCCGTCTCGAACGTCGTGAAACGCTCGCCGCAGGCCAGGCATTCACGCCGGCGGCGCACCTGTTCGCCCTCGGCGACCAGACGCGAGTCGATGACCTTGGTGTCGTTGGCACCGCAGAAGGGACAGTGCATGGTGGCAGGCAACAAAAAAAGGGAGGGCCATGGTAGCGCATCCCGGTGGCAAGACAAGCCATAGGGTTTGCGGTATACAGACGGGATGATCACTTGATCCATGGAATTCAGCTTTATGGAGCCACCAATGTCGTTACGTCCGCTCATTTTGCTCAGTGTTTTCAGCCTGCTGGTGGCTTGCGGCAGCGACGCACCCAAGCCCCAGCCGCCAACGCCAGGCCCGGCGCCGCAGCAAGCGCAGAAGAAAGCCCGGGAGGCCGCCGAACTTGGCCCGCTGCCCGCGTATCAGCGCGAATTGAGCGGCACGTTGCAAGGTGTGCCGGCCGGCGCCGAAGTCGAGCTGGCGCTGTTGGTGATCGACGATAAAGACCGTCCGCAGCAATTGCTCGCCAGTTCCAGCCTGATCGGCAACAACCAGGTGTTGCCGTTTCACCTGCGCTTCAACCCGGATGCCTTTCCGGTCGGCGCCCGCGTTGAACTGCGAGGCCGCGCCAGCCAGTCCGGGCAATTGATCCTGCACTTGCCATCGCAGCTGATCACCCAGCCGACCACCCAGGCCCTGGGCCAACTGCAATTCGTCAAAGCCCCATGAGTGCACCGCTCGACCTGCAAATGGCCTTGGAGGATCTGCTCGGTGACGCGCGATTGGTGGACTGTGATTTACCGGGAACCGATTTGAAACTGTGGCTGATCGACGGCGATAACATGGACCGCGCTTTCAGCCCGGAAGAAACCCGGCGCATCCTGCATGAGCCGCCGTACTGGAGCTTCTGCTGGGCCAGCGGCTTGGCCGTGGCCCGTTATCTGGCCGCAAACCCGCATTGGGTCGAAGGCAAGCGGGTACTGGATTTCGGTGCCGGTTCCGGGGTGGCGGGGATTGCCGCTGCCAAGGCCGGCGCGCTCGAGGTGCTGGCCTGCGACCTCGACCCGCTGGCGATTGCCGCGTGTCGGGCCAATGCCGAGCTCAATGACGTGCAGCTCAATTACTCCACGGATTTTTTCGCCGAGGCCGATCGCTTCGATCTGATCCTGGTGGCGGATGTGCTGTACGACCGGGCCAACCTGCCATTGCTCGACCAGTTCCTCAGTCGCGGCCGGGAGGCGCTGGTGGCGGATTCCCGAGTGCGGGACTTTCGCCATCCGTTGTACCAGCGCATAGAGATGCTGGAGGCGATGACCCTGCCGGACCTGGCCGAGCCCCACGAGTTTCGGCATGTGAGCCTCTACCACGCGCAGCGCGCTTGAAATCGCAAAAAGATCGCAGCCTTCGGCAGCTCCTACAGGATTGAATATTTACACGGCCAATGTAGGAGCTGCCGAAGGCTGCGATCTTTTACGCCAGCCCTTATAGTGAGCATATTCACGCTTCCAAGAGATTGCCCATGAGTCAGGAAACGCCGTACATCTTCGACGCCACGACTGCCGATTTCGACCAGTCGGTGATCGAGAACTCTTTCCACAAACCGGTGCTGGTGGATTTCTGGGCCGAATGGTGCGCACCCTGCAAAGTGCTGATGCCGATGCTGCAAAGCATTGCCGAGAGCTACCAGGGTGAGTTGCTGCTGGCCAAGGTCAACTGTGACCTCGAACAAGACATCGTCGCCCGCTTCGGCATCCGCAGCCTGCCGACCGTGGTCCTGTTCAAGGACGGCCAGCCTGTCGATGGTTTTGCCGGTGCCCAGCCGGAATCCGCCGTGCGTGCCCTGCTCGAACCCCATGTGCAGATGCCGCCGCCGGCCGCTGCCGATCCGTTCGAACAGGCCCAGGCACTGTTCGATGACAGCCGCTTTGCCGATGCTGAAGCCCTGCTCAAAGTACTGCTGGGTGAAGACAACACCAACGCCAAGGCGTTAATCCTGTACGCCCGCTGCCTGACCGAGCGCGGCGAGCTGGGCGAAGCGCAAGCAGTGCTGGATGCGGTCAAGAGCGACGAGCACAAGGCTGCGCTGGCCGGCGCCAAGGCACAGATCAAGTTTCTCGGTTTAGCCAAGGACTTGCCGGATGCCGCCGACCTGAAGGCCCGACTGGCGAAAGACCCGCTGGACGATGAGGCGGTCTATCAACTGGCGATCCAGCAACTGGCCCGTCAGCAGTACGACGCCGCGCTGGACGCATTGCTCAAGTTGTTCATCCGTAACCGCAGCTACAGCGAAGGCTTGCCGCACAAGACCTTGCTGCAGGTGTTCGAGTTGTTGGGCAACGATCATCCGTTGGTGAGCACCTACCGTCGCAAGTTGTTTGCCGCTCTCTACTGATCACAAACCTGTAGGAGCAGCCGGTCGACGCTCGATTGCTCGCGATGGTCGTCAACGATGACGAGGGCTGCCTGCATGGCCGAAGCGCCCTGACGCTTTTCGCGAGCAAGCTCGCTCCTACAACCAGCGGTAGAGCGGCGTATCCCCGCCGCTTTCCACCTTCACGTCCGAACTATGGCGCAAACGCACCAGCAGGCGCTTGCCCGCCGCCGCACTGCCAGTCAGGCCTTCGAGTTGATCGAGCAGATCCGGCCCGCTGAGCTGCCCGGCCTTGCGCAGCAAATCCCTGGCGATCTGCCACAGCGCATCATCCTGATCCAGCGGTTTCGCCGCTGGCGCGCTGACCTCGGATTTTTCCACCTGCAACTGCGCTCCCAGTCGCGCCCAGTCCGCGTCGTCCATCTCCAGGGTCAAATCCACCGGCCAGTCGCCGATGCTTCCGCGAATTCGCAACATAGGTCTGCTCCCGCACTTTTCTTCCCCGCATGCTCCCATGGGACTTGTGCAACGCCAAGCAGGCAGTCAAACTCTCCGCGCTTACGTTATAAGATTACATAACATTTTCTTCATTTTACTTTTCGGAGACTCGCCATGCGTCGTCTGCTTCTCGCCCTGTCGTTTGCCATGTTGCCGCTGACTGTCGCCCATGCCGCCGACGAACACGATCATGAGCATGGCAGCCTGGGTGCCCACGAACATGGCGTGGGACGCCTGAACGCGGCGCTGGACGGCAAGACCCTGGAGCTGGAGCTGGAAAGCCCGGCCATGAACCTGGTGGGTTTCGAGCATGTAGCCACCAGCGACGCAGACAAAGCCAAAGTCGCCGCCGCCCGCGCCCGGCTTGAGCAACCACTGACCCTGTTCAACCTGCCAAAAGCCGCCGGTTGCGTGGTGGAAAACCAGGAACTGGAAAGCCCGCTGTTCGGCGACCAGCCCGATGCCGACGATGATCACGATGAAGACGCCAAGGACGAAGACGGCCACGAACATCACCATGATCACAGCGAAATCCACGCTCGCTATCAGTTCACTTGCGCCACGCCGGCGGCCCTGAAGTCGCTGGACCTGGCGAATATCTTCACCAGCTTCCCGGCCACCCGGACAATTCAGGTACAACTGATCGGCCCGAGCGGGCAGCAAGGGGTTGATGTGACGGCCAAGGCTGCCAACCTGAAGTTCTGAATCCACTGAAGATCCCTGTGGGAGCGAGCTTGCTCGCGATGAGGCCAGCACATTCAATTTCAATGTGACTGTAAGACCGCTATCGCGAGCAAGCTCGCTCCCACAGGGGGTTGTGTTGATAGTGAAATCCAGACCAGTTCCCACACTTATGAAATCGGTGCCATGACCCAAGCACTCATCGAACTGTCCGACCTGGGCTTCAGCTGGCCCGGTCACCCGCCACTGCTGGACATCCCGGCGTTTCGCCTGGAGCGCGGGGAAACCCTGTTCCTCAAAGGCCCCAGCGGCAGCGGCAAGACCACCCTGCTCGGCTTGCTCGGAGGCGTGCAGAAGCCTGATCGCGGCAGCATCCGCCTGCTCGGCCAGGAACTGACGCAACTCTCGGCCGGCGCCCGCGACCACTTCCGCGTCGATCACACCGGCTACATTTTCCAGCAGTTCAACCTGCTGCCGTTTCTGTCGGTGCGCGAAAACGTCGAACTGCCCTGCCACTTCTCGAAACTGCGCGCCGAACGGGCGAAACAACGTCACGGCAGCGTCGACAAAGCGGCCGCGACGCTGCTTGCCCACCTGGGTTTGAAGGATGAAAACATCCTCGGTCGCCGCGCCGACTCGCTTTCCATCGGCCAGCAGCAACGGGTCGCCGCCGCCCGCGCGCTGATCGGGCAACCGGAACTGGTTATCGCCGACGAGCCGACCTCGGCCCTCGATTACGACGCCCGCGAGAACTTCATTCGCCTGCTGTTCGCCGAGTGCCGCGAAGCCGGGTCGAGCCTGTTGTTCGTCAGCCATGACCAGAGCCTGGCGCCGCTGTTCGACCACAACCTGTCGCTGGCCGAACTCAATCGCGCCGCTACCCCGTCCGAGGTCTGAGATGTATCTGTTTCGTCTAGCCATGGCCAGCCTGGCTAACCGCCGCTTCACCGCGATTCTCACGGCGTTCGCCATCGCCCTGTCGGTATGCCTGTTGCTGGCAGTGGAGCGCGTGCGCACCGAAGCCAAGGCCAGTTTCGCCAGCACCATCAGCGGCACCGACCTGATCGTCGGCGCCCGCTCAGGCTCGGTGAACCTGTTGCTGTACTCGGTGTTCCGCATCGGCAACGCCACAAACAACATTCGCTGGGACAGCTTCGAACACTTCGCCAGCAACCCGAAAGTGAAGTGGGCGATCCCGATGTCCCTCGGTGACTCCCATCGCGGCTACCGGGTGATGGGCACCACCGAAGCCTACTTCGAGCATTATCAGTACGGACGCCAGCAACACCTGGAACTGGCCGATGGCCGGGCCTTTGCCACTGACCCGTTCGAAGTGGTGCTCGGTGCCGAAGTGGCCGATGCGCTGCACTACAAACTCGGTGACAAACTGGTGCTGGCCCACGGCGTGGCGGCGATCAGCCTGGTCAAGCACGACGACAAGCCGTTCACCGTGGTCGGCATTCTCAAACGCACCGGCACCCCGGTAGACCGCACGCTGCACATCAGCCTTGGTGGCATGGAAGCGATTCACATCGACTGGCATAACGGCGTGCCGGCCCGGGGCGAGGGTCGCATCACGGCCGATCAAGCGCGCAACATGGACCTCGCGCCGCAAGCGATCACCGCGTTCATGCTCGGTCTCAACAACAAGATTTCGACCTTTGCCTTGCAACGGGAAATCAACGAATTCCGCGGTGAGCCGATGCTGGCGATCCTGCCGGGCGTGGCGTTGCAAGAGCTGTGGAGCCTGATGGGCACCGCGGAAAAAGCCTTGTTCGTGGTCTCGCTGTTTGTGGTGCTGACCGGATTGATCGGCATGCTCACGGCCATTCTCACCAGCCTCAACGAACGCCGCCGGGAGATGGCGATCCTGCGCTCGGTGGGTGCTCGGCCATGGCATATCGCGACGTTGTTGGTGCTCGAAGCCTTTGCTCTGGCACTGTCAGGCGTGATCGCCGGCGTAGCGTTGCTGTATGTGTGCATCGCGGCGGCCCAGGGTTATGTGCAGGCCAACTACGGCCTGTTCCTGCCGCTGTCCTGGCCAAGCGAGTATGAATGGACGCTGCTCGGAGGCATCCTGGTCGCCGCGCTGCTGATGGGCAGCGTGCCGGCCTGGCGTGCCTATCGCCAATCCCTGGCCGATGGCCTGTCGATCCGTTTATGAGGACGTTGAAAATGCCCCGCGCTGTACTTGCGCTGTTGATGCTGGTCGCCCTGCCCCTGTGGGCAGCCCAGCCAAAAGACCTGACCTGGTCGGAGATGATCCCGCCCGACGCGCCGAAAGAAGTGCCGAACATGACGCCGCTGCACGATCTGTCGCAGATGAGCAGCACGCTCTCGGCAGAGTCGGCGCCAGCAGCCAAACAGGACATGCCCAACGCACCGGTGGTCAAGACCCTCGATGGCCAGAACATTCGCCTGCCGGGCTACATCGTGCCGCTGGAAGTGAGCGAGGAAGGACGCACCACGGAGTTCCTGCTGGTGCCGTATTTCGGCGCCTGTATCCATGTGCCGCCACCGCCGTCGAACCAGATCGTGCACGTCAAAAGCGAAGTCGGCGTGAAGCTCGACGAGCTGTATCAGCCGTACTGGATTGAAGGCGCGTTGCAGGTCAAGGCGTCCACCAGCGAGCTGGCGGATGCGGGGTATCAGATGGAGGCGGACAAGATTTACCTGTATGAACTGCCGGAGTGAATACCCACCAGCCTGAAGTTGCAGGGTTGCCCTGCAACATGGAATCTCCCACCTGGATAGTGATTATCTGGAAGGTATTGGGCACACTGACGGTCTGTTTATTTACAACCCAACCTGACTGAGAGGACTGATCATGGTTCTGCGCTCGGAAATCCTGGTGAACAAAAACGTGCTCCCGACTAAAGAACAAGCTCTGCCCGGCCGCGAAACCGCGATGACCCTGCCCGAAAAGCACTTTGTGTTTAAAGACACCCCCTTGCTCGGCCCGTTCTTCGAAGATGTCGACTTCGCGATCTTCGGCCTCGGCTGCTTCTGGGGCGCGGAACGCCGCTTCTGGCAACGTGAAGGCGTGGTCAGCACCGTGGTCGGCTACGCCGGCGGTTTCACGCCGAACCCGACCTACGAAGAAGTCTGCTCGGGCCTGACCGGCCACGCCGAAGTGGTGCTGGTGGTGTATGACAAGGCCAAGGTCAGCTACGAAGAACTGCTGGCGATGTTCTGGGAACTGCACAACCCGACGCAGGGCATGCGCCAGGGCAATGACATCGGCACCCAGTACCGTTCGGTGATCTACGCCACCAGCCAGGAACAACTGGACGCGGCGCTCAAGAGCAAGGAAACCTACCAGGCCGAGCTGTCCAAGGCCGGTCTCGGTGAAATCAGCACCGAAATAGACCAGGCCCCGACCGTCTACTTTGCCGAAACGTATCACCAGCAGTACCTGGCGAAAAACCCGGAAGGCTATTGCGGCATTGGCGGTACAGGCGTGACCTGCCCGATCTGATTACTGTAGGAGCGAGCTCGCTCGCGAAAAACCAAAGGGCGCCGCTGGGCACCTGGTTTTACGCGTTAACGTTCACGAACATCGTCGGAACGCCGCCCGGAGCGAGCTCGCTCCTACAGATCAACTCTCGGCAATCAACCAATCCATCCGCCACCCACCCTGGGTCTGCCCCAGCTTCTGGGACAACCACGGCAGCAACTCACGCAACTCTTCCTCAAGCCCCCAAGGCGGATTGGCAATCGCCAACCCGGAACCGTTCAGGCTGTTCGGCGTATCCAGCGGATGCACCAGCAACTCCACCCGCAACAACTTCGGCGCACCGGTTCCGGCCAGGTCCTGGTAGAAACGACGCAGCGCACGCTGATCCTTCACCGGGTACCAGATTGCCGCCACGGTCTGGCGCATCCGGCCAATCGCTTCCTTCAACGACGCGGCACAGCGCTGCATTTCGTCGAGCTTCTCGAACGGCGGATCGATCAGCATCACCGCACGCTTCTCCGGCACCGGCAGCAAGGCTCGCGGCACATGCCAGCCTTCGCCCAGGTGCACCTTGACCCGACGATCACCGGCCATGTTGTCCTTGAGCAGCACGCCGTCTTCCGGGTGCTTCTCGTTGAGCAACACACGGTCCTGCGGGCGAGTCAGGCGCCGCGCCAACTCCGGCGACCCCGGGTAATAGCGCAACTGGCCATCCGGGTTCATCTCGTGCAGCACCTGCATGTAATCAGCGGTCAGGATCGGCAGATCCGGCTGATCCCACAAACGCGCAATGCCTTCCAGGTACTCGCCGGTACGGTTGGCCTGATCACCCTGAAGGTCATACAGACCGATACCGGCGTGAGTGTCGAGATAGGCAAACGGCTGTTCCTTGCGCGACATCAGGGCGATGAGGCGGGTCAAGGTCAGGTGTTTGAACACATCGGCGTGATTGCCGGCATGGAAGGCGTGACGATAATTCATGGTTGCTCCTGCGAAGGCCGGGGAGTTTACCTTTTACCGGCCGGCAAGTCAGGGGTTGACGGCCGAGCGGACACTTCGAGCATTCATAGCGGCAACAAGCATGCACCATCACTCGACAAATTCAGAAACGCCTCACAACAGGAAGATTCCCGAACCTGCAAACCGGCGTGATAGCGTTCTTTGTCGAAAAAAGCAAAGGACGCACAAATGACCATTCGCTACGCAAAGATTGCAATGACCCTGGCGCTCGCCGCATTCGCCTTCATGACCGTGTTCAACAACATCAACGACTACGGTTCCAACTTCAACTTCGTCCGGCACGTGCTGAGCATGGACACCACCTTCCCTGACAACGCCGCCCGGTATCGCGCAATTGATCTGCCTTGGGTGTGGCATGGGGCCTACTGGCTGATCATCGTTGGCGAAGCCATTACCTGTGGACTTCTTGGCTACGGCGCACTACAGCTCTGGCGCTCACGGTCAGCCGGTGGACATGAATTCAGACTGGCCAGGAAGTGGGCCGTAGCGGGTTTGACGACTGGGTTTTTCGTGTGGTTTTTCGGCTTCATGGTTGTTGGAGGCGAGTGGTTTCTGATGTGGCAATCCGACATCTGGAATGGCCAGGACGCAGCCTTCAGGTTCTACATGGCAATACTGGGCGTGCTGATCTTTCTGAATCAGCCCGATGCCGATCTTGACTGATCCCCAATAAAAGACGACCCGCACCCATCGGATGCGGGCCGTCTTCTTCAATCAGGAAGCTAAAAAGCCTCGCTGAAAGCCTCATCTGTTCAGCATGAAGTCCTTTTCCGCCGCGGCGAATCGCTGCAGCATGCCGGCAGACAGCGCGCCCAATTTGCTGACGATGTAGATCGCCAGGCTGGCGAAGATGAAGCCCGGGATCTTTTGATCTTGTGGCGACGTCTACGCCGCCGCTGTAGGCCGCACCCGCACGCCGCCCAACCACATCCAGCACATCGCAGCCATCGCGCAACGAGATTGCGCAGAGCAAGGCAAAATCGCTGAGGATGAACGACTCGCACTCGATCGAACCGCGCATCGACAGGTTCTCAAGCACTTGGGTTACTGCACGGATTCTGTAGTTGGCGGCGTCGGTGAGGATGTCGAGCGGCACGTGGGTGTCGACGAACAGCGTGGGCATGTCGGTGCAGTTACTGGTCAACGCCATGAAGCGGTTGTCGGGATGGGGGATTGGTTTTTCGTAGGGTGGGTCAGGATGTATTGATTTCATTTTTAATGCTCTAAGGAAGAAATGGACCTGCCATTAGCCTTCCTACGGGCTAGGGTGGCAGCTATGCACGGGGTAGGAATATCGAGACCTAGAGCAAAACTCGACCACGCCGAAGCGTGCCCGCGCATAGCCGCCGCAACTGATCTTACGGCCGCATGCAAACGGCCGCAAACCAGGCAGTGACGCCAATGTAGCTCTAACGGTCTTGAGAGGTTCCTACACCCCACCACTGAATTATCAGTGACCGCCAAAGACTATCGACGGAACTCGCATCGCACCAGTTCATGAAAACCGATAGGTTTTGAAGGAAACGTCCTAGGACCTTGCCCAGAAAATTTACAACCTGCCTGACGGGTGAGGAGTGGCATGAAGAACGGGCACACCAACAAGATTGGGTAATGCCGATCAGTTAAGCGAAAGGGAATCACTGTAGGAGCGAGCTTGCTCGCGATGGTCGTTAACGATAGCGCGTGTTTACTGGCTAAACGCGGCGCTCTTGAGTCCATCGTCGGAACGCCGCCCGGAGCAAGCTCGCTCCTACAGAGTCCTTAACTGATCGGTATTAACCAGATTGGGTGCCCATTTTTTATGGGTCAGTTACCTGAGTATCCCCGACATCACTATCAGGCCAAGTAGCACCATGCCGGATAGAACCCCTAGAAGAGTCCATTGCAGCACTACGAGCTTTTGCCTGAGGTCATGGGGAAAGTTGTCGAGATCTTCAGCAGTGACCATACCGCGCTTCAGAAAAAATTGGGGAAACGTAACGACGCTAGATATTGAATAAACCAGTCGAGTCTTACCTCTAAGCCCTGCGTCAATACGCGCGGAGACAGTTATAAGTGGAGAACTGTTTTGGAAATGCTCTGAAAGGGCATCTCCCTTGGTGTAGCCCAAGTGCAGCGCAACCCCAAAAACAACAAGTGCCCCACCGAAAACTATTAGCCCTGATGCCAGGAATAGTGCGTCTGCAACGCTAATGTTCATTGAGTGGCCTCGAAAATCCGCTCGCCCATTTTTTCACCAATAACACTCCCAATAGCGCTGGAAGAAAAAGAGCCTGCCCCGACCACAACAATACTGCAGACCAGTAATCCCAAGCCGCCAGTTGGCACACCCAACCCAACACAAAGCCCGCCGACAGCTGAGGTTGATAGAGCAGCACCTACAATTCCGCCACCTACGATCCCCCCGGTAAAACTCCCCGTTTCAGTAAATTTAACCCGCTCGCACGTTTCAGTATTTCCCGCAGTACACACATCCTGAACCTTCACGGCAGATGCCCCGCCACCAATGGCAGTACCTAGCCAACCACCGTATTTGATGTATTTAGTTGCCTTTGCCACACTTTCTAGATGAGTGGCGTGACCCGGTATTTGCCCCGCAGGACTGGCATTGGTCCAGTGGTGAACCAGACTTTGGCTGGAGATGCCCAACATTTTTTTCAAATTGATGTGGTTTGGGAATCCAATACCCTTGCGGGTTAGGGTCGTCATATGGCTGTTGAGTTGTGCCAGTAAACGCTGTCGTTCTACGAAGAAGGCCGGCGAACGAAGGTGCCCATCTCTTTGGAGCGTCGTCTGTTGCAATACTTCAATTTCCCTCAAGGCATTACCGACGTTATCCAGATTATTCTTGAAAATGCTCGCGCCGACGCCCACAGCGCCTGAGCCATAGCCCAAGATCGTCTGAATGGCATCCCGGTGTTGCATCATGAAATCCGCCTCTTCCGGGCTAAGCGTCTCCAGTATTTGATTGGTCCGTGCCGCCACATCCATGAGCAGCGCTTCTTCGCGGGTGCACTGGAAGTTGTTGGGATCGCTCAGCACGATCAGCGAGCCGGCTTTGACGTCGCGCAGGTTGGGATTGAGCAACTTGAATTTGCCCATCACCGCCGGGTCGCGCAGGGTGAACAGCGAGGCCTCGAGTTGTTCGCGGGTGGTGCTTTTGGGAACGACGTAAAAACCAGGCTCCTGGACCGATGTATTGAACGGTATCGGTTTCGGATTGCTCCGCGCGGTCGCGAGTGATGATGGCGATGCTACCGGGTTGCTCGTGGCTAGGGCAGACGGTTGTCTGACGGCCCGTGCGGCGTGCGGTGCAGCACTTCTGCTGGATCCATACGAGCCTGTGAAATCCGATGCGATAAGAGTCGCCTTGCAAGGGCAACCGCTGAAACTGTCCAGCGTGCCGGCCACCAATCGTCCATGACTCACCATGTAGGAAATACCGCCCTCAATCCTGTAGGTTTGGCCGTCCACGCCGCAGGTGACCGGATCGCCTTCGCGCGCATGGGCGAGGCCATACATCATGACGCGTGTATCGGCGTCCTTTACCTTGCCTCCGCACGTGGTCTTGTCACCCAAGCGGATAAAATGCCCTTCAGTCATTGATTGATCTCCCTCTCTACTGCCGTCCCAGTCATGGGCAGCGCACCACTGTTAACGATCGGTAAGCCGACTCGGGATGAGTGGCTTAGCGCAAAGTACGTGGACAGAGAGGAAACTCAAGATGGCCGAGAAAATCAGGAAATGTCTTACGACCAGCACTGAAAAGGACCACGGATATTGGAGGGCCAATGCCTGTTTTCGGACCTGGCTTGCAAAAAAAAAACGGCCCGCAACATAAAGCTGCGAGCCGTTCTTTTATCAGAGATGGGAAGAGCTCAACCCATCACTCATCACTTGTTCAAACGATAATCACTCTCTGCAGCCGCAAAACGCTGGAACATGCCAGCAGTCGGCGTGCCCATTTTGCTGACGAAGTAGATCGCCAGGCTGGCGAAGATGAAACCAGGGATGATTTCGTACAGGCCCAGCAGTTCGAAGTGTTTCCAGACGATCACGGTGATCGCGCCGACCAGGATACCGGCCAGTGCGCCGTTGCGGGTCATGTCTTTCCAGATCACGGAGATCAGTACGACGGGACCGAATGCGGCACCGAAACCAGCCCAGGCGTAGCTCACCAGACCCAGTACACGGTTTTCCGGGTTGGATGCCAGCGCGATAGCAATCAGGGCAACCAACAGCACCATGGCACGACCGACCCAGACCAGTTCAACCTGGGAAGCGGATTTACGCAAGAAGGTCTTGTAGAAGTCTTCGGTCAGGGCGCTCGAGCACACCAGCAACTGGCAGCTCAGGGTGCTCATGACGGCAGCCAGAATGGCCGACAGCAGGATACCGGCGATCCATGGGTTGAACAGGATTTTGGCCAGCTCGATGAACACACGCTCGTGGTTCTCGGAGACCGCGCCCGCCACGTCCGGGTGCGCCGAGAAGTAGGCGATACCGAAGAAGCCCACTGCCACGGTGCCGCCCAGGCACAGGATCATCCAGGTCATGGAGATGCGACGGGCCTTGGCGATCGATTTAACCGAATCGGCAGCCATGAAACGCGCCAGGATGTGCGGCTGGCCGAAGTAGCCCAGCCCCCAGCCCATCAGCGAGATGATGCCGATGAAAGTGGTGCCCTTGAGCATGTCGAAGTTGCTTGGATCTTGCGCTTCGATGGCCAGGAAGGTGGTGTCGACGCCACCGGTGGCCAGCAGCACGATGACCGGCGTCAGGATCAGCGCGAAGATCATCAGGGTGGCTTGTACGGTATCGGTCCAGCTCACCGCCAGGAAACCACCAATAAAGGTGTAGGCAATCGTCGCCGCAGCACCGGCCCACAGCGCCGTCTCGTAGGACATGCCGAAGGTGCTTTCGAACAGACGGGCCCCGGCCACGATGCCGGAAGCGCAGTAGATGGTGAAGAACACCAGGATCACGACCGCAGAGATGATCCGCAGCAGGCCGCTTTTGTCTTCGAAACGGCTGGCGAAGTAGTCCGGCAGGGTCAGTGCATCACCGTTGTGCTCGGTCTGTACACGCAGACGGCCGGCGACGAACAGCCAGTTCAGGTAGGCGCCGACGATCAGGCCGATGGCGATCCAGCTTTCGGAAAGACCGGACATGTAGATCGCGCCGGGCAAGCCCATCAACAACCAGCCACTCATGTCGGAGGCACCGGCGGACAGTGCAGTCACGACGCTGCCCAGGCTACGGCCGCCCAGGATGTAATCGGAAAGGTTGTTGGTGGAGCGATAGGCCATCAAGCCGATCAGCACCATTGCTGCGATATAGATCACGAACGTGATCAGGGTTGGATTGCTTACGCTCATTAAGTTACGCCCTGGCTTTGTTTTTATGTAGCGGCGGCTGGTGAACCGCTCGCAAACGCATACGTTTGACAGACGATCCGGATTCCCGCGCATTTATGACTGATGTTTCCCCAGGAAAGCCATCAGCCGGAGCACCCGGATTTTGTCCGGGTTGCACCTTGGACGCGAATGCTATTCAACAAAGCAAATAAGGTGCAACCAGTTTCTCGGGATTAAGTTGCACCTAGCGAGAAATAAACGTTAAAAATCGTTTTTTGCTCCTTTTCGGAGCAAAAACGAGTGTTAACTCACCGGAAAAGCACCAAGCAAATGCAACGCAGCCTTACCAGAATTTATTTCCTGACGAGCTGCGTAATATTCTGACAAAAAAAGGGTTGCACCCGGTTGCACCTCGACAGTCTCACGGCTAATCTTGCCGCCAGCTGATGCCACGCAGTCGTGGCAAACATGAGGATAAAAACATGGCTACCACCACCCTTGGGGTCAAACTTGACGACCCGACCCGCGAACGCCTCAAGGCCGCCGCGACCTCGATTGATCGCACGCCGCACTGGCTGATCAAGCAGGCAATCTTCAATTACCTGGAAAAACTCGAGGGTGGTGCAACCCTGACCGAGCTGAGCGGTTTGACCAAGGACTCCGACGACAGCGTCGACGCGCCTCTGGATCACGCCCACCAGTGCTTCCTCGAATTCGCCGAAAGCATCCTGCCGCAATCGGTACTGCGTGCCTCGATCACCGCCGCCTACCGTCGCCCTGAGCCGGAAGTCGTGCCGATGCTGATCGAGCAGGCGCGCCTGCCGGCACCGATGTGCGACGCCACCAACAAACTCGCCGCCTCGATTGCTGAAAAACTGCGCAACCAGAAGAGCGCTGGCGGCCGTGCCGGCATCGTTCAGGGCCTGCTGCAGGAGTTCTCCCTGTCGTCCCAGGAAGGCGTGGCGCTGATGTGCCTGGCCGAAGCGCTGCTGCGCATCCCGGACAAAGGCACCCGCGACGCCCTGATCCGCGACAAGATCAGCACCGGCAACTGGCAGCCGCACCTGGGCAACAGCCCGTCGTTGTTCGTCAACGCTGCCACCTGGGGCTTGTTGCTGACCGGCAAGCTGGTGTCCACGCACAACGAAGCCGGCCTGACATCGTCCCTGAGCCGCATCATCGGCAAGAGCGGCGAGCCGATGATCCGCAAGGGCGTCGACATGGCCATGCGCCTGATGGGCGAGCAGTTCGTGACCGGCGAGACCATCGCCGAAGCCCTGGCCAACGCGAGCAAGTTCGAAGCCAAAGGCTTCCGTTATTCCTACGACATGCTGGGTGAAGCCGCACTCACCGAGCACGACGCGCAGAAGTACCTGGCCTCGTACGAACAAGCCATCCACTCGATCGGCAAGGCCTCCCACGGTCGCGGGATTTATGAAGGCCCGGGCATTTCGATCAAGCTGTCCGCCCTGCACCCGCGCTATAGCCGTGCGCAGTACGAGCGCGTGATGGAAGAGCTGTACCCGCGCCTGCTGTCGCTGACCCTGCTGGCCAAGCAATACGACATCGGCCTGAACATCGACGCCGAAGAAGCCGACCGCCTCGAGCTGTCGCTGGATCTGCTCGAGCGCCTGTGCTTCGAGCCGCAACTGACTGGCTGGAACGGTATCGGTTTCGTGATCCAGGCTTACCAGAAGCGTTGCCCGTACGTGATCGACTACGTGATCGACTTGGCTCGCCGCAGCCGTCATCGCCTGATGATCCGCCTGGTGAAAGGCGCGTACTGGGACAGCGAAATCAAGCGCGCCCAGGTCGAAGGCCTGGAAGGCTACCCGGTCTACACCCGCAAGGTGTACACCGACGTCTCCTACATCGCTTGCGCCCGCAAACTGCTGTCGGTGCCGGAAGTCATCTACCCGCAGTTCGCTACGCACAACGCCCACACCCTGTCGGCCATTTATCACATCGCCGGTCAGAACTATTACCCGGGCCAGTACGAGTTCCAGTGCCTGCACGGCATGGGTGAACCGCTGTACGAACAGGTTGTAGGCAAAGTTTCCGAAGGCAAGCTGAACCGTCCGTGTCGTGTGTACGCTCCGGTCGGCACCCACGAAACCCTGCTGGCTTACCTGGTGCGTCGCCTGCTGGAGAACGGCGCGAACACCTCGTTCGTCAACCGCATTGCCGACCAGTCGATTTCGATCCAGGAACTTGTAGCCGATCCGGTAGCCAGCATCGAGCAGATGGCGACCGTGGAAGGCGGTTTCGGCCTGCCGCACCCGCGCATTCCGCTGCCGCGTGATCTCTACGGCTCCGAGCGCGCCAACTCCAGCGGCATCGACATGGCCAACGAACATCGTTTGGCGTCCCTGTCCTGCGCGCTTCTTGCTACCGCACACAACCACTGGAAAGCGGCGCCGATGCTCGGTTGCGCCTCCAGCACCGAAGCGCCGGCACCGGTGCTGAACCCGTCCGATCTGCGTGATGTGGTCGGCCATGTGCAGGAAGCGACCGTCGAAGACGTCGACAACGCGATCCAGTGCGCCCTCAACGCTGCGCCGATCTGGCAGGCCACCCCGCCCGCCGAACGCGCCGCGATCCTGGAACGTGCCGCCGATCTGATGGAAGCCGAGATCCAGCCGCTGATGGGCCTGCTGGCTCGCGAAGCCGGCAAGACCTTCGCCAACGCCATTGCCGAAGTGCGTGAAGCCGTGGACTTCCTGCGTTATTACGCGGTGCAGGCGCGCAACGACTTCACCAATGACGCTCACCGTCCGCTGGGCCCAGTGGTGTGCATCAGCCCGTGGAACTTCCCGCTGGCAATCTTCAGTGGCCAAGTGGCTGCTGCGTTGGCCGCTGGTAACCCGGTATTGGCCAAGCCTGCGGAACAGACTCCGCTGGTCGCCGCTCAAGCCGTGCGCCTGCTGCTCGAAGCAGGGATTCCGGAAGGCGTACTGCAATTGCTGCCGGGTCGCGGTGAAACCGTCGGTGCCGGCCTGGTCGGCGACGAACGCGTCAAAGGCGTGATGTTCACCGGCTCCACCGAAGTCGCGCGCTTGCTGCAACGCAACATCGCCGGCCGCCTGGATAGCCAGGGTCGTCCGATCCCGCTGATCGCCGAAACCGGTGGCCAGAACGCAATGATCGTTGACTCCTCGGCACTGACCGAACAAGTCGTGATCGACGTGGTTTCGTCGGCCTTCGACAGCGCCGGTCAGCGTTGCTCGGCCCTGCGTGTCTTGTGCTTGCAGGAAGATTCCGCAGACCGCGTCATCGAAATGCTCAAGGGCGCGATGGCTGAAAGCCGTCTCGGCAACCCTGAGCGCCTGTCCGTGGACATCGGCCCGGTCATCGACGCCGAAGCCAAGGCTGGCATCGAGAAGCACATCCAGGCCATGCGCGACAAAGGTCGCAGCGTGTACCAGGTGGCCATCGCCGATGCCGAAGAAGTCAAACGCGGCACCTTCGTGATGCCGACGCTGATCGAACTGGAAAGCTTCGACGAACTGCAGCGGGAGATCTTCGGCCCGGTGCTGCACGTGGTCCGTTACAAGCGCAAAGACATCGATCAACTGATCGGCCAGATCAACGCTTCCGGCTACGGCCTGACGCTGGGCGTTCACACCCGCATCGACGAAACCATCGCCAAGGTGATCGACAACGTCAACGCCGGTAACGTCTACGTCAACCGCAACATTGTGGGTGCCGTGGTCGGCGTGCAGCCATTCGGCGGCGAAGGCTTGTCGGGTACCGGCCCGAAAGCCGGTGGCCCGCTGTACCTGTACCGCCTGCTGTCGACGCGTCCTGCGGATGCGATCGAACAATCCTTCGCTCGCGGCGATGCTGCCGCAGCACCGGACGTTCGTCTGCGCGACGCCATGAGCAAGCCGCTGACCGCCCTGAAAGCCTGGGCCGACAGCCACAAGTTCGCCGATCTGAGCACCCTGTGCGTGCAGTTCGCCGCGCAATCGCAAAGTGGCATCACCCGTGTCCTGGCCGGCCCGACCGGCGAGCGCAATAGCTATGCGATCTTGCCGCGCGAGCACGTACTTTGCCTGGCGGAAGTCGAAGGCGATCTGCTGACCCAACTGGCGGCGGTACTGGCTGTCGGTGGTTCAGCGGTGTGGCCGGAAGCTGACTTGACCAAGGCCTTGTTCGCACGCCTGCCGAAGGATATTCAGGCACGCATCAAGCTGATTTCCGACTGGAACAAGGACGAAGTGGTGTTTGATGCGGTTGTGCATCACGGCCACTCCGACCAGTTGCGTGCGGTGTGCCAGCAGGTTGCCAAGCGTGCCGGCGCCATCGTTGGCGTGCAGGGCCTGTCACAAGGCGAAACCAACATTGCGCTGGAACGCCTGGTGATCGAGCGGGCGTTGAGCGTTAACACGGCTGCGGCGGGTGGTAATGCCAGTTTGATGACCATCGGTTAACACCGACAATCCGGGCTGCCGCAATGGCCGCCCGGTGCTTTAGAAGCAAGATCAAAAGATCGCAGCCTTCGGCAGCTCCTACAGGGG
>NZ_JBFUIC010000013.1:0-49241 GCF_056402075.1 Pseudomonas sp. P4_C3 | reverse complement strand
ACATCATTGTTGCTGAYACACCATCGCGAGCAGGCTCGCTCCTACAAGGGGCTGGCTTATTTTCCTCAAAGAGTTTTAGAAAAAGGAGTGACACCATGCTGGTGATGCGCCCCGCGCAAATGGCTGATCTGGGCGAGGTACAGCGTCTGGCTGCGGACAGCCCGATTGGTGTCACTTCCTTGCCGGATGACGTTGAACGCCTGAGCGACAAGATCGCGGCAAGCGAAGCCTCGTTCGCCGCCGAAGTGAGCTTCAATGGTGAGGAAAGCTATTTCTTCGTCCTTGAGGACTCCACTACCGGCAAGCTGGTCGGCTGTTCGGCAATCGTTGCTTCCGCCGGTTATTCCGAGCCGTTCTACAGCTTCCGCAACGAAACCTTCGTGCACGCTTCGCGCGAGCTGAAGATTCACAACAAGATCCACGTGCTCTCGCAGTGCCACGACCTGACCGGCAACAGTTTGCTGACCAGCTTCTACGTGCAGCGCGATCTGGTGGGTTCGCCGTGGTCGGAGCTCAACTCCCGTGGCCGTTTGCTGTTCGTGGCCAGCCATCCGGAGCGTTTTGCCGATTCCGTGGTGACCGAGATCGTCGGTTACAGCGATGAAAACGGCGACTCGCCATTCTGGGATGCCATCGGGCGCAACTTTTTCGACCTCAACTACGCTGAAGCCGAGCGTCTGTGCGGCCTGAAGAGCCGGACGTTCCTCGCCGAACTGATGCCGCATTACCCGATCTACGTGCCCCTGCTGCCGGACTCCGCTCAAGAAGCCATGGGCCAGGTACACCCGCGGGCGCAGATCACCTTCGACATCCTGATGCGCGAAGGCTTCGAAACCGATCACTACATCGATATCTTCGACGGCGGCCCGACGCTGCATGCCCGTGTCTCGGGGATCCGTTCGATCGCCCAGAGCCGTGTGGTGCCGGTGAAGATCGGCGAGCCGGTCAAAGGCGTCGGTCGCCAGTATCTGGTTGCCAATGCCCAGTTGCAGGACTACCGCGCGGTCATGCTCGAGCTTGACTACGCACCGGGTAAACCGGTGACCCTGGACCTGGAAGCAGCCGAAGCCCTGGGCGTCGGCGAGGGTGCCAGCGTGCGCCTGGTGGCGGTTTAACGTCGCAATTGATGCCTAGAAAGCAGCGAAGTTTCACGGGTGGCGCAAGCGGCCCGTTTGAGGAGATAGCATGATCGTTCGTCCCGTACGCAGCAGCGATTTACCCGCTCTGATCGACCTGGCCCGCAGCACCGGCACCGGCCTGACCACCTTGCCGGCCAACGAAGAGCGGCTGGCCCATCGGGTCGGCTGGGCCGAGAAGACCTTTCGCGGCGAAGCCGGGCGGGGCGACGCGGACTACCTGTTCGTGCTCGAAGACGACGACGCTCGCGTGGTGGGCATTTCCGCCATTGCCGGCGCCGTTGGCTTGCGTGAGCCTTGGTACAACTTCCGGGTCGGTCTGACGGTCAGCGCTTCGCAAGAGCTGAACATCTATCGTGAAATCCCGACGCTGTTCCTGGCCAACGACCTGACCGGCAACTCCGAGCTGTGCTCGCTGTTCCTGCACGCCGATTACCGCAGTGGCCTCAACGGTCGCATGCTGTCCAAGGCGCGGATGCTGTTCATCGCCGAGTTCCCGCAACTGTTCGGCAACAAGATCATTGCCGAAATGCGCGGTGTTTCCGACGAGGCCGGGCGTTCGCCGTTCTGGGAAAGCCTGGGCCGGCACTTCTTCAAGATGGAGTTCAGCCAGGCTGACTACCTGACCGGCGTGGGCAACAAGGCGTTCATTGCCGAACTGATGCCGAAATTTCCGCTGTACACCTGCTTCCTGTCGCCGGATGCGCGCAACGTGATCGGTCAGGTGCACCCGGACACCGAGCCGGCGCTGGCCATGCTCAAGAGCGAAGGTTTCAGCTACCAGGGCTACGTCGACATTTTCGACGCCGGCCCGGCCATCGAGTGCGAAACCGCCAAGATCCGCGCCGTGCGTGACAGCCAGGCGCTGGTGCTGGCCGTCGGCACGCCGGGTGACGACGCCACGCCATTCATCATTCACAACCGCAAGCGCGAGGACTGCCGGATCACTGCTGCGCCAGCACGTCTRGCCGCCGGCACCCTGGTGGTCGATCCGCAGACCGCCAAACGTCTTCAACTCAACGCTGGCGATCAAGTGCGCGCCGTGGCGTTGTCCGCAGCTCGGGAGTCGAAATAATGAAGTCGCTTTACATCGCAGGTGAATGGCTGGCAGGTGGGGGCGAAGCCTTCGAGTCGCTGAACCCGGTGACCCAGCAGGTGYTGTGGTCCGGCACCGGTGCCACCGCCGCTCAGGTTGAGTCGGCTGTGCAAGCGGCGCGTCAGGCGTTCCCGGGCTGGGCGCGGCGTACCCTGGAAGAACGTATTTCGGTGTTGGAAGCCTTTGCTGCTGCCCTGAAGACTCACGCGGACGAACTGGCTCATACCATCGGTGAAGAAACCGGCAAACCCCTGTGGGAAGCGGCGACTGAAGTCACCAGCATGGTCAACAAGATTGCCATCTCGGTGCAGAGCTACCGCGAACGTACCGGCGAGAAGAGCGGCCCGCTGGGCGACGCCACCGCTGTGCTGCGCCACAAACCACACGGTGTGGTGGCAGTGTTCGGTCCTTACAACTTCCCGGGTCACCTGCCGAACGGCCACATCGTGCCGGCACTGCTGGCCGGTAACAGCGTGCTGTTCAAGCCAAGCGAACTGACACCGAAAGTCGCCGAGTTGACGGTCAAGTGCTGGATCGAGGCCGGTCTGCCGGCCGGTGTATTGAATTTGCTGCAAGGCGCTCGCGAAACCGGTATCGCCCTGGCGGCGAACCCGGGCATCGACGGCCTGTTCTTCACCGGCTCCAGCCGCACCGGCAATCACCTGCACCAGCAATTCRCCGGTCGTCCGGACAAGATCCTGGCGCTGGAAATGGGCGGTAACAACCCGCTGGTGGTCGATCAGGTCGCGGACCTTGATGCCGCGGTGTACACCATTATTCAGTCGGCGTTCATCTCCGCCGGCCAGCGCTGCACCTGCGCCCGGCGCTTGCTGGTGCCACAAGGTGCCTGGGGCGACTCGCTGCTGGCGCGCCTGGTGGCGGTCAGCGCGACCCTCGCAGTCGGTGCCTTCGATCAGCAACCGGCGCCGTTCATGGGCTCGGTGGTTTCCCTTGGCGCGGCAAAAGCGTTGATGAATGCCCAGCAACACCTGCTGGCCAATGGCGCTGTGGCGCTGTTGGAAATGACGCAGCCTCAGGCTCAATCGGCCTTGCTGACCCCGGGCATTCTGGATGTGACCGCTGTCGCCGATCGACCTGACGAAGAGCTGTTCGGCCCGTTGCTGCAAGTGATCCGCTACGCTGATTTTGAAGCGGCGATCGTTGAAGCCAACGACACCGCCTACGGTCTGGCCGCTGGTCTGCTGTCGGACTCCGAAGCGCGTTACCAGCAATTCTGGCTGGAAAGCCGTGCCGGTATCGTCAACTGGAACAAACAACTGACCGGTGCCGCGAGCAGTGCACCGTTCGGCGGCGTCGGCGCCTCGGGCAACCATCGCGCCAGTGCCTATTACGCGGCGGATTACTGCGCGTACCCGGTGGCCTCGCTGGAAACGCCGAGTCTGATCATGCCCGCGTCCCTGACGCCAGGCGTGAAAATGGCGTGATGCCCAATCGCGAGCAGGCTCACTCCTACAGGATTTGTGTCTTACATAAAATGTGTGAACACCACCAAACCTGTAGGAGTGAGCCTGCTCGCGATGGCCGCAACGCGGTCTCAAAGAATAGTTACTGAAGCCTATAACAACAGATTCTCGTGGAGCCTCGCTGATGAAATCCTATGAAGTCAATTTTGACGGTCTAGTGGGGCCGACCCATAACTACGGCGGCCTGTCCTATGGCAACGTCGCGTCCCAGAGCAACAGCCAGCAGTCTTCCAACCCCAAGGAAGCGGCGCTGCAAGGCCTGGCAAAAATGAAAGCGCTGATGGAAATGGGTTTCCAGCAGGGCGTACTGGCACCGCAAGAGCGCCCGGATGTGGCCGCACTGCGTCGCCTGGGTTTTGGCGGCACCGATGCTGAAGTGATCGAGCGCGCTGCCAAAGACGCGATGCCGCTGCTGGTGGCCAGTTGCTCGGCCTCGAGCATGTGGGTGGCCAACGCCGCCACGGTCAGTCCGAGCGCCGACACTGCTGATGGCCGCGTGCATTTCACCGCCGCCAACCTCAACTGCAAATATCACCGCAGCATCGAACACCCGACCACCAGCCGCGTGCTGGGGGCGATGTTCGCTGACCAGAAACACTTTGCCCACCACGCTGCCTTGCCGGCCGTGGCGCAGTTCGGTGACGAAGGCGCGGCCAACCACACGCGTTTCTGCCGTGAATACGGCGAAGCCGGTGTCGAGTTCTTCGTGTTCGGCCGCAGCGCGTTCGACACCCGCTACCCGGCACCGCAGAAGTACCCGGCGCGCCAGACCCTCGAAGCGTCCCAAGCCGTTGCCCGTTTGCACGGCTTGAGCGATGACGGCGTGGTCTACGCCCAGCAGAACCCGTCGGTGATCGATCAGGGCGTGTTCCACAACGACGTGATTGCGGTCGGCAACGGCGAAGTGCTGTTCTATCACGAGGACGCGTTCCTCGAGACCGAGCAGATGCTTGCGGAACTGCAGAGCAAACTCGCCAAAGTCGGTGGGAAATTTCAGTCTGTCTGTGTTCCGCGTTCCGCGGTCAGCGTGGAAGACGCGGTTCGTTCCTACCTGTTCAATAGCCAACTGCTGTCGCGTCCTGATGGCTCCATGCTATTGATCGTGCCGGAAGAATGCCGTGGCAACGAGCGTGTCTGGCAGTATTTGCAGGGTTTGACCAGCTCCGGCGGCCTGATCCGCGAAGTGAAAGTCTTCGATCTCAAGCAGAGCATGCAGAACGGCGGTGGCCCGGCTTGCCTGAGGTTGCGCGTGGCACTCAACGAAACCGAGCTGGCGGCCGTCAATCAAGGGGTTATCATGACGGCGCCGCTGTACGGCACACTGACCGAATGGGTCGAGAAGCACTACCGCGACCGCATGACCGAAAACGATCTGGCGGACCCRCAATTGTTGCTTGAGTGCCGGACGGCACTGGATGAACTGACGCAAATCCTTAAACTGGGCGCGGTTTATCCATTCCAGATCAATTGATCGACGGCGCGCCGCCTTCTACGGCAGCGCGCTGCTTCATCTCAAACGAGAGCGTAAAGATATGAGCGATACCCTGCAGCTGATCCTTGAAGACACCGACGGCACGCAACTGGAGACTTCCTGCACCCGCGTCGCGGTCATGTGGCAAGGCAAAGAGCTGTGGATCCAGCAGGACGGCCGCGGCCAGTTGCTGATCGGTGTGGACGTCGAAGAAGGCGATGCCGAGTACGCCAACCTGCTGCTGCGCCCTTTGGCGACTAATCTGGTAAGTCTGCAACTGGAGATGGAACCTGCCGACCTCACCGACGAGGAACATGTTCACGGCCCGGATTGCAACCACGATCACTAAGGAAACCGCTCTATGCTCGCCCTCGGCAAACTGCTTGAACTGACCCTCGCCGGCCGTGAACCGGCGGAGAAGACTCAACTGACTGTCGAAGGCGTGCGCATGCGCTGGTTGAGCGAAGGTGCGCTGGAAGTCCGGCCACCTGAAGCGCGTGACAATRGCCTGGACCTGCTGCTGTCGGCGGGGATCCACGGCAATGAAACAGCGCCGATCGAGTTGCTCGATCGCCTGTTGCACGACATTGCCCGCGGCGACTTGAAGCCGCRCGCACGTATTCTGTTCCTGTTCGGCAACCCAGAGGCGATTCGCAAGGGCGAGCGTTTCGTCGAGCAGGACGTCAATCGGCTGTTCAATGGCCGTCATGAACAAAGCAGTGGCTCCGAAGCCTTGCGTGCTTGTGAGCTGGAGCGGTTGGCGGCGAGTTTCTTCAGTCTGCCTGATCGTCAGCGCCTGCATTACGACCTGCACACGGCCATTCGTGGCTCGAAAATCGAGCAGTTCGCCTTGTACCCATGGAAAGAAGACCGTCAGCATTCGCGTCAGGAACTGGCACGCCTGCGCGCCGCCGGCATGGAAGCGGTGTTGCTGCAGAACAAGCCGTCCATCGTGTTCAGCGCCTACACCTACGACAAGCTCGGTGCCGAGGCTTTCACCCTGGAGCTCGGCAAGGCGCGGCCATTCGGGCAGAACGCCGGGGTCAATGTCTCGCTGCTGGAGGCGCGCCTCAAGCAGATCATCGAAGGCACCGAGCCGGAATTGACTGACGAAGCACTGGACGGTTTGCAGCTGTACAGCGTGGCACGGGAAATCATCAAGCACAGCGACAGCTTCCGCCTGAACCTGCCGGCGGACATCGAGAACTTTTCGGAGCTGGAAGTGGGTTATCTGCTGGCGGAAGACATCGCCAACACCCGCTGGATCATCGAGGAGGAGGGCGCCCGGATCATCTTCCCGAACCCCAAGGTGAAGAACGGTTTGCGTGCCGGCATCCTGGTCGTGCCGACCACCGACGAGAACCTGGCCTGACCACAAGCTGAAGCCAGACATAAAAACCCCTGTGGGAGCGAGCTTGCTCGCGATAGCGGWSTTTCAGTCGATGAATTTGTTGACTGAAASWCCGCTATCGCGAGCAAGCTCGCTCCCACAGTTGATTTGGGTGACGCCAGAAACATCACCCGGATCGCAGGATTTGTGTTTAGACGGCTAGCGCGCGTGGCTCGGTGCGGCGCAATGCGCGGATCTTGTGCAGCGTATCGGCACACGTCTTTGCCGCTTCCTGGCCTTTGTGCACGAAGTGATCGAAGAAGAACTTGTGATGCAGTTCTTCGCCGGCATGGAAGTGGTGCGGGGTCAGGGACACCGAGAACACCGGCACTTCGGTTTCCAGTTGCACCTGCATCAGGCCGCTGACCACCGACTGGGCGACGAACTCGTGACGGTAGATCCCGCCGTCCACCACCAGGGCTGCCGCGACGATGCCGGCATAACGACCGGTCTTGGCCAGCAACTTGGCGTGCAGGGGCATTTCAAAGGCGCCGCCGACTTCGAAGAAGTCGATGTCGGATTCCTGATAACCCTGGGCAATCATTTCGGCGACGAAGCCTTTACGGCTCTGATCGACAATATCCTTGTGCCAGCAGGCCTGGATGAACGCAACGCGCTCGCCGTGATGGTTTTTGGCTTTGCTGTCAATTGCGGTGGGTTGCATGTTCTGACTCCTGTTTGTGTGAAAAACAGGGCGTTATGAATCGAAGGGGATTTGAGGGTACRCACGCTCGCACGAATGCCGGCGGACGGCCCTTTGTTGTCAATCCCGTTCTCTCTTCATCCGGACTATGACCGTCGGCCCCGGGATCACACCGGGTCTGCTGACCTTGCTGCCAGGCACCGCCGAAGCCGTGCTGTCACCAAGCGCTCGCGGGCTATGCGCATTGTGCGCAATTACCGCCGGTGGGGAGTTGCACCCCGCCCTGAGAACGTTTTTGCCGCCCAAATGTTTGGCGGCGCAGCGTTTTTATCACATATTTGCGGTATGCGCATGGCCCCTTTTGGATGATTGTCATCGACTTTTCCGTTGGATTAATCGGCCTTTTCCTACGCAAGGGTTGATTAATCGTCGCCATGCCCGCAGTAATTCTTTCCTGAAAGGGATTTCCCCTGCTTACCGAGGCCGGATTCATGAGCGTTATCGATCTTCGCAGCGACACCGTCACCCAACCTTGCGCCGGCATGCTCGACGCGATGACCACTGCGGCCACCGGTGACGACGTGTATGGCGAAGATCCGACGGTCAATCGTCTGGAAGCTGAATTGGCAAAGCGGCTGGGTTTTGCCGCGGCGCTGTTCGTGCCAACCGGGACCATGAGCAATCTGCTGGGTTTGATGGCCCACTGCGAACGCGGTGACGAGTACATCGTCGGCCAGCAGGCTCACACCTATAAGTACGAAGGCGGCGGTGCGGCGGTGCTCGGTTCGATCCAGCCGCAACCGCTGGAAGTGCAGGCCGACGGTTCGCTGGACCTGACCCACGTCGCCGCAGCGATCAAACCGGACGACTTCCACTTTGCGCGTACCCGCTTGCTGGCGCTGGAAAACACCATGCAAGGCAAGGTCCTGCCGCTGGAGTACCTGGCGCGGGCGCGCAGTTTTACCCGCGAAAACGGTTTGCAGCTGCATCTGGATGGGGCTCGCCTGTACAACGCTGCGGTCAAGCTGGGTGTCGATGCCCGGGAAATCACCCAGTATTTCGATTCCGTCTCGGTGTGCCTGTCCAAAGGGTTGGGCGCCCCGGTCGGTTCGGTGCTGTGCGGCTCGGCCGAGCTGATCGGCAAGGCCCGGCGCCTGCGCAAGATGGTCGGTGGCGGCATGCGTCAGGCCGGGATTCTGGCGGCGGCAGGCCTGTACGCGCTGGATCACAACGTTCAGCGCCTGGCCGATGACCACGCCAACGCGCAATACCTGGCCGAAGGCCTGCGGGCGGCGGGTTTCGAAGTCGAACCGGTGCAGACCAACATGGTTTACGTGCAGATGGGCGACCAGGCCGAGGCCATCAAGGCCTTTGCCGCCGAGCGCGGGATCAAGCTCAGTGCCGCCGCGCGTCTGCGTATGGTCACGCACATGGACGTCAGCCGTGCGCAAATCGAGCAAGTCGTCGCGACATTCGTCGGCTTTTCGCGCAAGTGATAGCGTTAGCGCTCCAATTGAGCGTTTCTATCGTATAAACACGCTGTACCCCGCGCGCTGGGCCGATATAATGCGGCCCTTTGCCGTCGCTTCGTCTGTTGACGTTTCGAACAGGCCTTTGGCCGCAGCCTCCGTGGAAGAACCTAATGAAAAGCGCAGAAATCCGTGAAGCCTTCCTTCGCTTCTTCGAAGAGCAAGGCCACACCCGTGTAGCCTCCAGCTCTTTGATTCCGGGCAACGACCCAACCCTGCTGTTCACTAACGCGGGGATGAACCAGTTCAAGGACTGCTTCCTGGGCCAGGAAAAACGCGCGTACACCCGCGCGGTCAGCAGCCAGAAATGCGTGCGCGCCGGCGGCAAGCACAACGACCTGGAAAACGTCGGTTATACCGCCCGTCACCACACCTTCTTCGAAATGCTGGGTAACTTCAGCTTCGGCGATTACTTCAAGCGTGATGCCATCACCTACGCCTGGAACTTCCTGACGTCCGACAAGTGGCTGAACCTGCCGAAGGAAAAGCTCTGGGTCACCGTCTACGCCAGCGATGACGAGGCGTACGACATCTGGACCAAGGAAATCGGCGTTCCGGCCGAGCGCATGGTGCGCATCGGCGACRACAAGGGCGCGCCGTACGCCTCCGACAACTTCTGGACCATGGGCGATACCGGCCCGTGCGGTCCTTGCACCGAGATTTTCTACGATCACGGCGCCGACATCTGGGGCGGCCCACCGGGCTCGCCGGAAGAAGACGGCGACCGCTACATCGAAATCTGGAACAACGTGTTCATGCAGTTCAACCGCACCGCCGATGGCGTGTTGCACCCGCTGCCAGCGCCGTCGGTCGACACCGGCATGGGCCTGGAGCGGATCAGTGCCGTGCTGCAGCACGTTCACTCGAACTATGAAATCGACCTGTTTCAGAGCTTGCTGACCGCTTCGGCCAAGGCCATTGGTTGCACCAATGACGCCCAGGCTTCGCTGAAAGTGGTGGCTGACCACATCCGTTCCTGCGGTTTCCTGATCGCCGACGGCGTGCTGCCGTCCAACGAAGGCCGCGGTTACGTGCTGCGCCGGATCATCCGTCGCGCCTGCCGTCACGGTAACAAATTGGGCGCCAAGGGCAGCTTCTTCTACCAGATCGTCGCAGCCCTGGTTGCCGAGATGGGCGAAGCTTTCCCGGAACTGAAATCCCAGCAGGCGCACATCGAACGCGTGCTGAAGGCCGAAGAAGAGCAATTCGCCAAGACCCTGGAGCAGGGCCTGAAGATCCTCGAGCAGGATCTGGCTGACCTCAAAGGCGACGTGGTGCCGGGCGACGTGGTGTTCAAACTCTACGACACCTACGGTTTCCCGATGGACCTGACCGGCGACATCGCTCGCGAGCGCAGCCTGACCATCGACGAAGAAGGTTTCGAGCGTGAAATGGAAGCCCAGCGCGTTCGTGCCCGTTCCGCCAGCTCCTTCGGCATGGACTACAACAGCCTGGTCAAGGTTGACGTGGCCACCGAGTTCACCGGTTACATCGCTCACAGCGGTTCCGCCAAAATCGTTGCGCTGTATAAAGATGGCCAGTCGGTCGACGTATTGAGCGAAGGCGATGAGGGCGTGATCGTTCTCGACAAGACGCCGTTCTACGCCGAGTCCGGTGGCCAGATCGGTGATTGCGGTTACCTGCAGGCGGGCAGCGCGCGTTTCGACGTGCGTGACACCACCAAGACCGGCGGTGCATTCCTGCACCACGGTATCCTGGATTCGGGTAGCCTGATCGTCGRTGCGCCGGTCGAGACCCACGTTGACGCCGAGGTGCGTCACGCCACGTCGTTGAACCACTCAGCGACTCACTTGCTGCACGCTGCATTGCGCCAGGTGCTGGGCGATCACGTTCAACAGAAAGGCTCGTTGGTCGACAGTCAGCGCCTGCGCTTCGACTTCAGTCACTTCGAAGCCATCAAGCCTGAGCAGATCAAGGCGCTGGAAGACATCGTCAACGCCGAGATTCGCAAGAACTCTGCCGTTGAAACCGAAGAGACCGATATCGAAACCGCCAAGCAAAAAGGCGCCATGGCGCTGTTCGGCGAGAAATACGGCGACAACGTGCGTGTACTGAGCATGGGCGATTTCTCCGTCGAGCTGTGCGGCGGTATCCACGCCAGCCGTACCGGCGACATCGGCCTGCTGAAAATCATCAGCGAAGGCGGTGTGGCATCGGGTGTGCGTCGTATCGAAGCCGTTACCGGTGCGCAAGCGCTGGCTTACTTGAACGCGGCGGAAGAACAACTCAAGGAAGCGGCCAGCCTGGTCAAGGGCAGCCGCGACAACCTGATCGACAAGCTGTCGGCTGTGCTGGAGCGCAACCGTCTGCTGGAGAAGCAACTCGAGCAGTTGCAGGCCAAGGCTGCCAGTGCCGCGGGCGACGATCTGTCGGCCCAGGCGCTGGACGTCAAGGACGTGAAAGTGCTGGCCGTGCGTCTGGACGGTCAGGATGGCAAGGCGCTGCTGGCGCTGGTCGATCAACTGAAAAACAAACTCGGCCGCGCAGTGATCCTGCTCGGCAGTGTCCATGAGGAAAAGGTCGTTCTGGTTGCAGGCGTAACCAAAGACCTGACTGGCCAACTCAAAGCCGGTGATTTGATGAAGCAAGCCGCTGCGGCAGTGGGCGGGAAGGGCGGTGGTCGTCCAGACATGGCGCAAGGCGGCGGTACCGACGCTGGCGCACTGGATGCGGCACTGGCCCTGACCGTTCCGTTTGTAGAGCAGGGTCTATAAGGCAGTACTTGCGGCCCGCAGTCTAGTGGTGGGCGGCAATACTGTTCGAGTGATTATTTGGGCGCCCTTCATGGGCAGAGGCGGCTTTGAAATGGCTTTGATCGTACAGAAATTTGGAGGCACCTCGGTCGGCACCGTCGAGAGAATCGAGCAGGTCGCCGACAAGGTTAAGAAATTCCGCGATGCCGGCGATGACCTGGTGGTTGTGCTGTCTGCAATGAGCGGCGAAACCAACCGTCTGATCGATCTGGCCAAGCAAATCAGTGGCGACGGCCAACCGGTTCCGCGCGAGCTGGACGTGATCGTTTCCACCGGTGAGCAGGTGACGATTGCCCTGTTGGCCATGGCGCTGATCAAGCGCGGCGTGCCGGCGGTGTCGTACACCGGYAACCAGGTGCGSATYCTSACSGAYAGCGCWCACAATAAAGCGCGWATCCTGCAGATYGATGAYCAGAAGATTCGYGGYGAYCTGAARGCSGGTCGTGTGGTRGTKGTYGCCGGTTTCCAGGGCGTYGACGAGCACGGCAACATCACCACCCTSGGTCGTGGCGGTTCCGACACCACCGGYGTGGCGCTGGCGGCAGCCCTGAAGGCTGACGAATGCCAGATCTACACCGACGTCGACGGTGTCTACACCACCGACCCGCGTGTGGTGTCCGTGGCTCAGCGCCTGGACAAGATCACCTTCGAAGAGATGCTGGAAATGGCCAGCCTCGGTTCCAAGGTGTTGCAGATCCGCGCGGTCGAGTTCGCCGGCAAGTACAACGTTCCGCTGCGCGTACTGCACAGCTTCAAGGAGGGTCCGGGCACCCTCATTACTATTGATGAAGAGGAAACCATGGAACAGCCGATCATTTCCGGTATCGCTTTCAACCGCGATGAAGCCAAGCTGACCATCCGTGGCGTGCCAGACATCCCGGGCGTTGCCTTCAAGATTCTCGGCCCGATCAGTGCCGCGAACATTGAAGTCGACATGATCGTGCAGAACGTCGCGCACGATAACACCACCGACTTCACCTTCACCGTGCACCGTAACGACTACCAGGCGGCGCAGGCCGTGCTGGAAAAAACCGCTGGCGAGCTGGGTGCCCGTGAAGTCGTGGGCGACACCAAGATCGCCAAGGTGTCGATCGTCGGCGTTGGCATGCGTTCTCACGCAGGCGTGGCCAGCCGCATGTTCGAATCCCTGGCCAAGGAAAGCATCAACATCCAGATGATCTCGACCTCGGAAATCAAAGTTTCCGTAGTGATTGAAGAGAAGTACCTGGAACTGGCTGTGCGCGCTCTGCACACGGCTTTCGAACTGGACGCACCGGCCCGCCAGGGCGAGTGATGCGTTTGCCAAAAGGCGCGGTCTGACCGCGCCTTTTGTTTTTTTGAATGGCGTGACCCCCGAGCCTGTTCTTTTGCTCGCGCTAGTCAATACTCAGGCATGTAGGGCTGCGACCGCTCCGGTTGTGGGTCGAGTGCCTTTTTTTTGCAGACTGTTGTCCCTGAAATGTAATGCGTGAGGAGAAAGGTATGCTGATTCTGACTCGTCGGTGCGCAGAAAGCCTGATTATCGGTGATGGCGAAATCACCGTGACCGTGCTCGGCGTCAAAGGAAATCAAGTGCGCATCGGTGTTAATGCCCCCAAAGAGGTGGCTGTTCACCGGGAGGAAATTTACCTGCGTATCAAGAAAGAGAAGGACGAAGAACCAAGCCATTAATTTTTATCGTTTTTTATGTTTGCAAACGGGGAAGAAGCTGGTTAATATACGCCCCGTGTTGCGGAGAGCTGGCCGAGTGGCCGAAGGCGCTCCCCTGCTAAGGGAGTACACCTCAAAAGGGTGTCGGGGGTTCGAATCCCCCGTTCTCCGCCATTATTTGCGTAGTACGTTGTAATCTGGCTTTTTCGGTAAGTTGTTGAAATTACTAAAAAAAGTGTTTGACATAGAGATTAGACGGCCTATAATGCGCGGCAACAAATGCACTCGTAGCTCAGCTGGATAGAGTACTCGGCTACGAACCGAGCGGTCACAGGTTCGAATCCTGTCGAGTGCACCATTTAAGAGTTAGTTGCAGTAATGCAAGTAACTTGGTTTCAACCAGTTGTGGTCTGGTCTAAAAACACAAATTGCACTCGTAGCTCAGCTGGATAGAGTACTCGGCTACGAACCGAGCGGTCACAGGTTCGAATCCTGTCGAGTGCACCATACAACAGAAAGCCCGCATTTAATGCGGGCTTTTTGCCGTCCGGGATTTGGCTTTTCCTTTCGTGCATCCCCTCTCGTCGAACTCCACCTGTGCACTGCGACCTCGCAGGGTGTCGTAACGGTAGCTCGTAGCTGAATTGCGAATACTGATCTTGTCCGGCTTGCCGAGGGCGCTTTCGACGTCTTGCTGGCTCATGCCGGCGACCACTCGCTGATTGATGATTGCTTCACGGCGCTCCCTGGCACTGATCAGGTTTCCGCACTTGTCCTGCGCCTGACCGACCACGGTCGGGTCTTTCCTTTGGATTTTCATTCCTGATGTTTCACGGGGTTCGGCTGGTGGCATAAGCGCCATCGTGCTGCCGGGTGTAAAGGCACGTACGTCCTGAAGTGAAACGCTTTCTCCCGTGGCACAACCCAGTGTGGTGAAGGTAATGCGCCCATTGGCCGCCTCGCAGCGCTGAACGGTGGTGGCGAGCGCCAGGGGTAGGGGGCTGAGCAGGCCGAGCAGTAATAAGAATTGTGCAACTGATGGCATCAGGCATCCTCCATGACGTTCCTTTTCAAGGGTAGCGGCTACAATTTTCGAGGGGGGTGTGTTTTCTTTTCGGAATGCGTCGTCGCATTTTTGTGGATCAGGACGATGCTCAGGTTTGTTGTGCAAGCGCTTGTTTCAGCCAAGATTTTTTAACGTTTAAAGCCGTCAGGCGGTGTATCATTGCGCCCGTCAGCCCCGCCGGGGCTTGTGGAATACCTCCATGGACTTACCCAGTAGTTACTCAGTACCCCGTTTTACCAATCATGAATTGACTGATTGATCCTTCCGGCGTGCCCCGCTGCTGGGAGTGGAGTTCGCCTATGTCCGATGTTGAAGTAAAGAAAACGCAGGAAAGCTTGCAGGATCGCCTGGCTCAGGTGGTTGAGTTGCTGCAGCGCCAGCGAGTGGTAGAAGACCTGACTCACCGCCAGGAAGGCCCGCATCATGACCGGGTCGAGAACCTGGTCCACCGGCAGAACCTTGTCGAGTTGCAACGCAAGCTCGATGACCTGCACTCCGCCGACGTCGCCTATATCCTTGAAGCCTTGCCGCTGGACGATCGTCTGACGCTCTGGCAACTGGTCAAGGCCGATCGCGACGGCGACATCCTTCTTGAAGTATCCGATTCGGTCCGTGAATCGCTGATCGCCGACATGGACGATCACGAGCTCCTGGCGGCCGCCAAGGACATGGATGCCGACGAACTCGCTGACCTGGCCTCCGAGCTGCCGCGAGACGTCGTCCATGAGCTCATGGAGACCCTCGACCAGCAACAACGCGAGCGTGTGCGTTCGGCTCTGTCCTACGACGAGGAGCAGGTCGGTGCGCTGATGGACTTCGAGATGGTGACCATCCGCGAGGATGTCAGCCTCGAAGTGGTCTTGCGTTATCTGCGCCGTCTCAAGGAGTTGCCGGGCCATACCGACAAGCTGTTCGTGGTCGACTACGGCGGCGTCCTCAAGGGCGTGTTGCCGATCAAGCGTTTGCTGGTCAACGATCCGGACAAACAGGTTTCCGAGGTGATGGCCAGCGATCCGGTGAGCTTCCACCCGGACGAAGACGCCTACGATGCGGCCCAGGCCTTCGAGCGTTACGACTTGATCTCCGCGCCTGTGGTCGACAAGAACGGCAAGCTGATCGGCCGTCTGACCATCGATGAAATGGTCGACCTGATCCGTGAAGAGAGCGAAAGCGAAGTTCTCAACATGGCGGGTCTGCGTGAAGAAGAAGACATTTTTGCGTCGGTCTGGAAGTCCCTGCGTAACCGTTGGGCCTGGCTGGCGATCAACCTGATTACCGCGTTCGTGGCTTCTCGGGTCATCGGTTTGTTTGAAGGTTCGATCGAGAAGCTCGTGGCGCTTGCGGCTTTGATGCCGATCGTGGCGGGGATCGGTGGTAACTCGGGTAACCAGACCATCACCATGATTGTTCGGGCCATGGCGCTGGACCAGGTGAGCACCGGCAATACCTCGCGCCTGATGCGCAAGGAATTGGCCGTCGCGTTGATCAACGGCGTGATCTGGGGCGGGGTGATTGGTGTGGTTGCCTACCTGCTCTATGGCAGTTGGTCATTGGGCGTGGTGATGACCGCCGCGATGACGCTCAACCTGTTGCTGGCGGCGTTGATGGGGGTCTTGATTCCGATGACCCTGGCGAAGATGGGGCGTGATCCTGCAATGGGTGCCAGTGTGATGATTACTGCCGTGACCGACAGCGGCGGCTTTTTCATCTTCCTGGGGCTTGCGACAATCTTCCTGCTCTAAAGTCCGTTTCACTAAAACCCGCCGTCAGGCGGGTTTTTTGTGCCCGGATTTCAGGCAAAAAAAAGCCAGCGATCAGGCTGGCTTGAGCTTTCTGGCTGAATCAGGACGCGTCGGCGGCCATTTCAGCGTCATGAGCGATCAGCGAAACCAGGGCGTTCTGCTGTCGGTGGGAAAGTTGGCGGAAGCGCTGCAGCAGCTCGCGTTCGTGCAAGGAAAGCTCTGGGCTGTCCAGGCGCATGCTCAGCTCTTCTCCCAGTGCACCTTCCTGAATAAGACTTTGCTCGAGGCGCGCAATGATTTCGGAGTTCATGCTGCGATGATGATTGCGAGCCACCTCGGCAATGCGTTCACGCATTCCGTCTGGCAGACGTACGACGAACTTGTCAGCCGTACGGCTGGAATAAATTGCCTGTTTCAATGGGCGCATATATTTAACCGGTTAGTTCAGGGGAGCGGTTTCGGGATTGGCCGCAGGATGTCTGGTAGGACAAGCGCTCTGACCAAATGTTCAACCTGAATTGATAGAGGCGCGCATCATGCCCCAAACAAGCCAGATCCTTGGCGTCAATTCTGTGACAAATATTGAACTGTATAAAGGCTTTATGCCAGCACCAATTATCAGAAATGCTGACTGGTTTGAAAAGTTCGACCGGTTCGTATCGCTTAACACATTCTCCACCCGACGAAAGGTTTCTGACGGGCAGCAAAAGCGGACTCGATCCCTGTTCCTTGCCTTTTACAGAATAGTGGCAAATGGCCGATTTACTAGGGAGAGTCGTATGGAGGGGGGGGAATTCAGGATGGATGGCAGGCCTTTGCGCCGGATCTGCCATACCTGGATTAACGCAGGACCGGATCAAACTTGATCTTGCGTCCGGCAATCAGTGCGAGCACGAACAGAGCGCTGAATACACCACAGACAATCAGGGAGAGGGTGACGACCATGTCCTGGGTCAATGACAGATGAAAAATGCCGCTCAACAAGGCGAGGATGAAGAAACTCGCGGCTGGTTTGGACATGCTGTGCTCCTGGTGAGGGTCATTCAAAATACCAGGCGTTCGGCAGACGGAGCCGGTACCAGGATGGTTTCCTGGCTGACCTCCTGACTGACAAAGCCGTGCTGGCCGCTCATTACGGCCAACTGTGGCGCTTTCTGCGGTTGAAGGTAATGTGGCATTCGCTGGGCAACCTGCGTAGCACCGCTCTCGTGGGTAAAATGAAAACCCGGCAAACCGTCAGAGCGATTGAACTCGAGAGTAAAAGGGCGCTGTTCATGAGGCGGCCTCCGTTGATCTGTGAGAACAGTTGAAGTAGCTCGCATGCCAGAGTCTATCGACAATTAAATTCTTTAAAAACAATGGATTAAGATATTTTTGCGAAAGCCGGGTCTTGCATTTTGCAATGATGGCTTTTTGCAGTAATGCAATTTGTACGGTAAACAAGTCCGCGCCTGGCCGAGGCGTCTGCCTACACTTAAAAAGCCCAACGGACGACATGACAAAAGCCGGCCCGGCCGTTAACATGCACGCCGTCCATCGCGCTGCGTTTTCGTCGCGGCCGAATTGTGTCCCAGTAGCTCAATTGGATAGAGCATCCCCCTCCTAAGGGGAAGGTTGGCAGTTCGAACCTGCCCTGGGACACCATCATTTATCAGCACTTTGCTGTCCAGAAAAGCCCCGCCGGAAGATTGATTCCGGCGGGGCTTTTTTGTGCGCGATGTCTCGTTCTCAGTAACGCCTTCACCTATTCAGGGTGAGCGTTGGGGAAGGTTCTCAAGGGAACGCTGTTGCTGGCCGATAACCCGGGCTGTCAGGGACTTGTTCGTCTCTTCCGGTCGGCATGGGGGCTCATTGTCTATGCGAAGGTGTTTGATAGCCTAGTGCCACCCGTTATCATCTGCGCGCCAAAACAAGGGCTGCGAAGTTGAGTCCGTCCGTGTATTTGCCTTTGGGTTCTTCTTCTTAAATTGCCTGGAAATCTTCGATGCTGTCGTATCACCAAAAGCGTTTTCTGATCGTCGATGATTTCTCGGACTTCCGCAGTTCGGTCAGGTCGATGCTGCGCGAACTGGGCGTCAAGGAAGTGGACACTGCCGATACCGGCGAGCAGGCGCTGAAAATGTGCTCGCAGAAGCAATACGACTTCATCCTGCAGGACTTTCACCTGGGTGACGGCAAGAAAAACGGCCAACAGGTGCTCGAAGACCTGATGGAAGAAAAGCTGATCAGCCATGAAGCGGTGTTCGTCATGGTCACCGCCGAAACCAGCCAGGCCATGGTGCTCAGTGCGCTGGAGCACGAGCCCGATGCCTACCTGACCAAGCCGTTCAACCGTTCCAGCCTGGCCCAGCGCCTGGAGCGCCTGGAGCAGCGCAAGACCCTGCTCAAGCCGATCCTGCAGGCCCTTGATCGCGGCAAGCCGATGGAAGTGCTCAACGCCTGCATCGCCCTGTGCAAGCAAGACATCCGCTATTCGCCACTGTGCCTGCGCTATCGCGCCGATGCCCTGCGCGACCTCAATCAGAACGAAGCGCTGGAGCGCCTGTACGACGGCATCATCGCCGACCGCCCATTGCCATGGGCGTTTGCCGGGTTGGGCAAGTTGCTGTTCAAGCGCGGTCAGGTCGCGCAGGCCAAAGGCATTTACGAAAAAGCCCTGAAAGTCTTCCCGATGATGCCGTCGCTGTATGACGGCATGGCGGACGTGCTGGTCGCCGAGGGCGATACCAAGGGTGCACAGCGTGTTCTGGAGGAAGCGATTCGCCTGTCGCCGCTGGCGGTTCGCCGCCAGGCGTTGCTGGGCAAGCTGGCGATGACCAACGAGGATTTCGACACGGCGGCCAAGGCCTATCGCCAGGCTGTGAGCCAGGGTGCGCAGTCACGGTTCAAGGATGCCGAAAGCAATCTTGGCCTGGCCCACGCCTTGATCAGCAAGGGCAGCGAAAGGGGCCTGGACACGCGGACCCGTCTGGAAATCAACACCACGTTGAGCGCCGTGGCCAAGGAAAACCCTTCCGATCCGGGCCTGCAAATCCGCGCGCGCCTGATGAAGGCCACCAGCCTGTTGCTCAACGATGCCGAGACGGCTGACAAGCTCACCGAGCAAGCCTTGTTGCGTCTGGATGGCATGGAGCAATTCATGAGCGCCGAAGCGGCGTTGCTGGTGGCCAAGCAGCTGAAGATACTCGGGCAGACCGAGGCCGGTACCGCGATGCTGAAAAACTGCGTGGAAATCTACGGCGACGATCCTGTGGTCATGAAGGACATCGCCAAGCAGACCGACGACCCGAGCATCCTCAACTCCGGCAACGCCGCCGCTGAACTCAACCGTCAGGGCGTGCGCGTGTACAAGACCGGCAATCTGGTGGAGGCGCGAGCGGTGTTCCGCAAAGCCCTGGCGATGCAGCCGAAGAACATCAGTATCGCCCTGAACCTGGTGCAGTCGTTGTTGCACGGCACCGATACCGGCGTTCCTTCAGCGGAGCTGGAAGAATGCCGGACCTGCCTGAAAATGGTCGGCCTGATGCCCGACTCCGACGCGCGCTATCCGCGTTACCAGAAGCTGAAAAGCAAGGCGTTTGGTCAATGATCGACAATGAGCAGGCACTGGATTTCTCCACGGTGATCGCCTCTACCGTTCACGACATGAAGAACTCGCTGGCCATGCTGATGCAGGCCCACAGCCACTGGCTGGCGCGATTGCCGCAGGCGGCGCAACAGACGCCTGAGCAGGGCGTGATCGACTTCGAGTTCGCCCACCTCAACGGCATGCTGGTGCAGTTGCTGGGGCTGTACAAGCTCGGCGTCAACCAGATGCCGTTGCAGCCGGCCTACCATGAACTGGACGACTTCATCGAAGCGCAACTGGCTTGCCATCAGGAAGTGTTCGCCAGCCGCGGCATCATGGCCACCTATGAAGTGGACCCGCTGAGCCCGTTGGGTTTCTTCGACCGTGAGTTGATCGCGTCGGTATTGGCCAACTGCATCAACAATGCCATCCGCTTTGCACGGCATGCCGTTTTGATCAGCGTCAGCGACGAAGCCGGGCAACTGGTGTTGACCATCAATGACGATGGCCAGGGGTATCCGGCGCAGATGATCGAGCACCAGGCCGATTACGTGCAGGGCATCAATCAAAGCACCGGAAGCACCGGGCTTGGCCTGTACTTTGCCGGACGAATTGCCGCGCTGCATCAACGCAACGGCGTGGGTGGGCGTACCGAAATCAGCAATGGCGGGCCGTTGGGCGGTGGGGTGTTCCGCCTTTACCTGCCCTGACCGGCAGCATATTTATTAACGCTGCTTGAAATTCCGAACACGTGGAGCCTATTTTGTACGGTCGCCGTTCGCGGCCCGCACAATAACAAGGATAGCGTCATGACGACCGTTGGCCTGAGTTCACTCGCGCAGCGATTGACGGGTATTGATCAAGTTGAATGTGTCACGCCGGATTTGAATGGCGTTCCACGGGGCAAGGTGATGACCGCCGAGGGTTTTCTCGACGGTCGACGATTGCAGATGGCGCGGGGCGTGCTGTTGCAATGCATCATGGGCGGATATCCGCCAGCGCGGTTTTACGGCAGCGATGATGGCGACCTGGCGCTGATCCCGGACCCAGCACAAATCCACCGCTTGCCCTGGAGCCATCCACCGCGGGGCTTCGCCATTTGCGACGCGAATGAACTGGGCACCACCACCAGCTCCTGCCTGTCGACCCGTGGTCAGCTCAAGGCCGTGATTGCCCGTTACGCGGCCCGCGGCCTGGCGCCCGTGGTGGCGACCGAGCTTGAGTTCTTCGTTTTTGCGCCTAACACCGACCCGACTCAGTCGTTCCAGCCACCGCTGGGGCTGGATGGTCGTCGCGAGGATGGTCAGTCGGCGTTCAGCGTCAGCTCCAACAATGGGCTGCGCCCCTTCTTCAATGAAGTCTACGAATGTATGGCTGCGTTGGGGCTGCCCCGCGATACGTTCATGCACGAAATGGGCGTCAGCCAGTTCGAGATCAATCTGCTGCATGGCGATCCATTGCTGCTGGCCGACCAGACGTTGCTGTTCAAGCACTTGCTCAAGGAAGTTGCCCTCAAGCACGGCCTGAGCGTGGTGTGCATGGCCAAGCCGCTGGCGCATACGCCGGGCAGTTCGATGCATATTCACCAGAGTGTCGTCGAGATCGATTCGGGGCGAAACGTGTTCAGTGACAAGGCGGGGCGGGAGACGGCAACCTTCCGTCACTTCATTGCCGGACAGCAAGTGTGCATGGCCGACTTCACTGCGTTGTTTGCGCCGAACGTGAACTCCTATCAGCGCTTGTGCCACCCTTACGCCTCACCGAATAATGCCTGCTGGTCCTATGACAACCGGGCAGCCGGCTTGCGCATACCGGCCAGTTTGCCGGTGGCCCGCCGGGTCGAGAACCGCTTGCCGGGCGCTGATGCCAATCCGTATCTGGCGATTGCCGCAAGCCTGGCGGCGGGGTTGCATGGCATCGAGAACGCGTTAGAGCCGAGCGCGCCGATCCAGGGTGAGTTCGAAGTGCCAGACAATCTTTCGTTGCCCTGTACCTTGCATGCGGCACTGGAGCGTCTGAAACGTAGCCAGTTGGCCAAGGAACTGTTCGGCGTGGAATTCATCGAAGGCTACATCGCTTCGAAGACCCTGGAGCTGAGCAGTTTCCATAATGAAATTACTCCCTGGGAACGGCGTGTTTTAGCAGCCCAGGCCTGACGATCCGTCGACATCCGGCTATCGTTTAGCGATAGTCGATTATCACTGCAAGGAGCCGCTCGGAACGCCGATGCGCCAAATCTGGAAATCCTTTCGAGCACTGTATTTCGCCTCGCTGATGATGTTGATCGGTTCAGGCCTGTTGAGTACTTACCTGGGCCTGCGCCTGGCGGCCGACCATGTCGACAGCCTGTGGGTCGGTGCGTTGATGGCCGCCAACTACTTCGGCCTGGTGCTGGGGGGCAAGATCGGTCACCGGTTGATTGCCCGGGTCGGGCATATCCGGGCCTACTCGGCCTGTGCCGGAATCGTCGGCGCGGCGGTGTTGGGTCATGGCCTGATCGACTGGCTGCCGGCCTGGCTGTTCCTGCGGGTGATCGTCGGCCTCGGCATGATGTGCCAGTACATGGTGATCGAGAGCTGGCTGAACGAACAGGCCGAAGCCAAGCAGCGCGGGTTGGTGTTCAGCGGTTACATGATCGCCTCTTACCTGGGCCTGGTGATGGGGCAACTGATTCTGGTCATGCACCCGGCGCTGGGGCTGGAACTGCTGATGCTGGTCGCCCTGTGTTTCGCCCTGTGCCTGGTGCCCGTGGCGCTGACCCGGCGGATCCACCCTGCACCCTTGCATCCGGCGCCCATGGAGCCACGGTTCTTTATCAAGCGTGTGCCGCAATCATTGAGTACGGTGCTCGGGGCAGGGCTGATCGTCGGTTCGTTCTACGGTCTGGCGCCGCTGTATGCCTCGCAGCAAGGATTGTCCACGGAGCAGGTCGGCCTGTTCATGGGTAGCTGTATTTTTGCCGGGTTGCTGGTGCAGTGGCCGTTGGGCTGGTTGTCCGACCGCTACGATCGGGCCGTGTTGATCCGCAGTTTCGCATTCAGCCTGGCCCTGGCTGCACTGCCGCTGGCGATCATGCCGCAGGTGCCGTTGGAGGTTCTGTTTATCGCCGGTTTTGTCTGTTCGCTGGTGCAGTTCTGCCTGTATCCGTTGGCGGTGGCGTTCTCCAATGACCATGTCGAAGGCGATCGCCGGGTATCCCTGACGGCAATGTTGCTGGTGACCTACGGCGTTGGCGCGAGTATCGGGCCGCTGGTGGCAGGCGTGCTGATGAAGCTGTTCGGCAGCCAGATGCTCTATGCCTTCTTCAGTTTCTTTGCGTTGGTGCTGGTATGGCGGATTCGCCCGAAAGCTGTGACCAACCTGCATCAGGTGGAAGATGCGCCGCTGCATCACGTGGCCATGCCGGACAACATGACGAGTTCACCGCTGGTGGCCTGCCTCGACCCGCGTGTTGATGAGCAGGTGGTGCAGGATCAGATGCAAAATCCGGTGAGTACCGGGTCAGAGCCTGAATCAGAACCTGAGGCTGATGTAACCGAGGATGAAACCGATCAGCCACCGCAAGACCCTGATACAGGGCGAGACCCGAACTTCAGCGAGGCCAGGCCTTAAATCAGGGCATAAAAAAACGGGCAGTCACCGCAAGGGACTGCCCGTTTTTTGTTGAAGCGCTCTATCAGAGATCGTCTTTGTCGAAGCGACGCGCTTCGCGTTGCAACTGGTAGACGAAGCGTTCGACCTGACGCTGCACCAGCCCGCTCATGTTATGGAAGCGAACGCCGGCGAAGGTGGTGGAGATTTTTTCTTCGAAGTGCAGATAACGCAACTCGACCGGCGCGGTCATCTTGCCAAAGGGCAGTTCGGCGCTGAAGCGGTCGTAAACCTGACCCAGTTGCAGGCTGCCAGTGATGTCACCGTCGAAACGCAGTTTGCAGCCGGTAGCGGAAATATCCAGCAGCTTGCCGCTGATGGAGGCCTTGAGCTTTTCGCCGTCGAGGTTGACGTTGACCAGTTGTGCCAGCTTCAGTGCCGCACGGAACGCATTACGGCGCTGGTGGTACACCACTTCATCGGGCAGGGTGCCACGATAGCAGCGGCTGCCACCGGATTCGTCGATGTTCAATTGGCCGTTGCTTTCCCAGGCTATGCGTACGCCTTCGTGAAAGCCTTCGACCCTGAACGGCTCGCCCGCCAGCAGGTAGCGCTCGCCGTCACGGGGAATCATTTCGTCCAGGGCAATCATATTGCTGTCACGGTCCAGGTCCACCAGGTAGCTCTGGAAGCGCTGGCTGCGCTCGTGGAACGTAATGATCAGCGGGTCATGGCTTTCGAGCAGCTGGCGCAGGTTGCTGGAGATTTCCAAGGGCGTGGAGAGCACCTTGGGTGGCTGCGGAGCATCATCCACGGATAAGGCATTGGACACGGTTAATCAATCTCCAGACAAAATTTGACTACGGCAGGCTAGCAGTTTGCCAGTATGTTGCGCGTCTTGATAGAGCGGGGGCATTGACCGGTTCATGCCTGACTGAGCGGGCGCGGCTTGGCAAGCTTGGAGAATGTTCCGCTGGCATCGTAAAGCGCCGGGGTTTCACCGCCGGTGAGGATTTTCAGCTGGGTGGCCGTAGCGGCCTGCTGAGTGAGGATCGACTGGCCGTTGTTGGCGTTGATGGCCTGACACTGGGCCAGGAGATTGGTCAGCACGTCACTTTGCGCCAGCAACTGCTCGCCAATGCTCGACTGGCTGGCCAGTTGCTCCAGACCGCCACGGTTGGTCGGCAGGTTGAGGCTGGCGAGGACTTCACTGCGCTTGCGGCCATGCTGTTCGAGCAAAACGACCAATGCCTGTTTCTGCGCCAGGATGTCCTCGAGCAATGGCATGTCGCGGCCATGCAATGCGAGGGATTCGGTCTGCAGTAATTCCAGCAGGTGTTGCGCTGGAGCAAAGTCGTCGGTGATCAGTTGCAGTAAATGAGTGTCGTGCATGGCTGGCCTTGGGTTTTAAGCGTCCAAAAGCCTGGCGCTGGCGGTGGCCTAGCGCTGGGCTTCGAAGTTGAGCAGTTTGCTGGCTACACGGTTGCTGTCGACTTTATAGCTGCCATCGGCAATCGCTGCTTTCAACTCGGCCACGCGGGCGTTGTCGACGGCGGGTTGATCGCGCAGCTTGTCAGTGACCTTCTGCAACTGTTGAGCCTCATCGCTGAGATGTACCGATTCCCCGCTTTTGACGGTACCGGCCTGTTCGGCCGCGGACTCCAGCGGCAAGGATTTGCCGGCTTCGGCGCTTTCCTTGCTGGCGCTGGTACGTGTACTGCCCGTAAGGGACGAGGAGCTGTTCAAACGGCTGAAATCGATGACCATGATAAAAAACCTCTGGGAATTTGGACGCTTGCCATGGTTTCGGCCATTCCCTGGAAAACTTTAGGCCCATTTATCAATGAACCTTGCGCGCGCCAGCGCTTACCGTGCCTGGAACACAGTCTAGGGAACAGCCGCGGCAAGTGCCACATTCCGATGAACTGAGCGCCTTACATGGACACTTCCACCTGCCCCGGCGCCATGACCTGCGCCTTGATGACCCTTTGGGAATTGAGGTTCTTCACCCGAATCTGTTCGCTCAGGCTGCCGTTTGACAGGGCTTCGCCCGGCATGCGCACGCTGAGCGTGCCGCTGCGGGCGGTAATCACCACCTGATCACCCTTGCGGATGACCTCGGCCTGTTCGATATGCACCAGGGTAATCACCTGGTCGGCGACCATTGGTCGGGTCAGTCGCTGCCCGATCGCCTGATCGAGAGAGGTCAGGTAGCCCTGGCTGATGAGGCTGATATCGCGCTCGCGCAGGACCACATCCCCAGGTTCGACAATGGCTGCGCGGCGCAGTGGCCGGGCGCTGGTCACGACATCGCGAAACAGGCGGACTTGAGCGGGTACGAAGACTGTCCAGGGGGAAGCGCCCTCGCAGCGGACCTTGACCGTAACCCGTCCCAACGGCTTGGGACTCTCAAGGGTTGCTGTCAATTCCTTGTCGCACATGGGCATGTGCATACGCGGATCGAGCGGGTTGACCTGGATCTCGTAGCGACCTTCCGTTTGGCTGGTAGCCAGATAGTCTTCTACGGTGAATTCAAGAAAGCCCTGAGTGACGCCGATAAGCATGTCAGGCAAGGTAACCGCGTCAGCAAGGGCAGGGCTGCCAGCGTTGAACAGGCAAACAGCCGCCAGCACGCCGAGCAATTTTCGGCAGGGTGTGGCCAGGCGTCGGAAAAATGTCGGTTCTGTGTTCATAACGATTAAAAAAGCAAGCGCCGTGCCGTTTAGTGATGAAGGCGCGTCGCAACAACACTTGGCGTTGGTGTAGGAGTCTGGGCATGGCTGGTGTAATGGATTCGGTAAACCAGCGCACGCAACTGGTGGGGCAGAATCGCCTTGAGCTGTTGTTGTTCCGTCTCGACGGCCAGCAGCTGTACGGGATCAACGTGTTCAAGGTTCGGGAGGTGCTGCAATGCCCCAAACTGACGCTGATGCCCAAGTCCAGTCCTGTCGTGTGCGGCGTGGCGAACATCCGGGGGGCGACCATTCCGATTCTTGATCTGGCAATGGCGACTGGCTCCGGTGCGTTGAAGGACAAGAACAATCCCTTCGTGATCATCACGGAGTACAACACCAAGACCCAGGGTTTCCTGGTCCGCTCGGTGGAGCGCATCGTCAACATGAACTGGGAGGAGATCCATCCGCCGCCCAAGGGCACCGGGCGCGATCACTACCTGACGGCGGTGACGCGGGTCGACAATCAGTTGGTCGAAATCATCGACGTCGAGAAGGTGCTGGCGGAAGTGGCACCGACGCCGGAAGCGATTTCCGTGGGTGTGGTGGATGTCGAAACCCGGCACAAGGCGCTTTCGTTGCGAGTTCTGACGGTCGATGACTCGTCGGTGGCGCGCAAGCAGGTCACGCGTTGCCTGCAAACGGTCGGCGTCGAAGTGGTGGCGTTGAACGATGGTCGGCAAGCGCTGGATTACCTGCGCAAACTGGTCGACGAGGGCAAGAAACCGGAAGAAGAGTTCCTGATGATGATCTCCGACATCGAGATGCCGGAGATGGACGGGTACACCCTGACGGCGGAAATCCGCAACGACCCGCGCATGCAAAAGCTTCATATCATCCTGCATACTTCGTTGTCGGGGGTATTCAATCAGGCGATGGTCAAGAAGGTCGGTGCCGATGACTTCCTGGCCAAATTCCGTCCTGATGACCTGGCATCCCGGGTAGTCGACCGGATCAAAGCAGCAGATATCAGCTAGGGGTTCGCACCCCAGGCAGTCAACACGATTTAAGAGGCGGCATCATTGTCTACGGGTAATTTGGATTTCGAACAGTTCCGGGTATTCCTGGAAAAAGCCTGTGGCATTTTGCTCGGTGAAAACAAGCAGTACCTGGTCTCCAGCCGTCTCAACAAACTGATGGAACAGCAAGGCATCAAGTCTTTGGGTGAGCTGGTTCAGCGCATGCAGACGCAACCGCGCAGCGGTTTGCGCGAGCAGGTGGTGGATGCCATGACCACCAATGAAACCCTGTGGTTTCGAGACACCTACCCGTTTGAAGTCTTGAAGAACAAGGTCCTGCCCGAAGCGATCAAGGCCAGTCCCGGCCAGCGCCTGCGCATCTGGTCGGCGGCATGCTCGTCGGGCCAGGAACCCTATTCGCTGTCGATGTCCATCGACGAGTTCGAGCGGGTCAACATGGGCCAGTTGAGGATGGGTGTGCAGATCGTTGCCACCGACCTGTCCGGCACCATGCTGAACAACTGCAAGACCGGTGAGTACGACAGCCTGGCCATCGGCCGCGGTCTGTCGCCCGAGCGTCTGCAGCGTTATTTCGACCCGAAAGGACCGGGACGCTGGGTGATCAAGGCGCCGATCAAGAGCCGCGTGGAATTCCGTTCCTTCAACCTGCTGGACAGCTACGCGAGTCTGGGCAAGTTCGACATCGTGTTCTGCCGCAACGTGTTGATCTACTTCTCCGCCGAGGTGAAGAAGGACATCCTGTTGCGCATCCACAGCACGTTGAAGCGGGGCGGTTACCTGTTCCTCGGTGCTTCCGAAGCGCTGAACGGGTTGCCGGATCATTACCAGATGGTCCAGTGCAGCCCGGGGATCATTTACCAGGCGAAGTGATTTCGTTGGTGTTGTCAAAAAACGGGAGTCCTCTGGGGCTCCCGTTTTTTTATGCCTGCTGATTTCTTGCAAACGCTGCTGGCCCCTGTGGGAGCGAGCTTGCTCGCGATAGCGTCCTGACATTCGAGTTCAGCTTTACCTGACACACCGCAATCGCGAGCAAGCTCGCTCCCACAGGGTTCGGTGGTGCCCTGGAACGTGTGCCAGGCGGCAGAAAAGCGGCATGCGGCGGAAAACCGTTGCCGCTTTTCTGGCATTGCCGCGTTGCCATGGCCGGCAAAGCCCCGGTTTCCGGGCTTTTTTGAATTGGCATGGGGCTTGCTAAGTTGATCCTACGAAAAATCAGGTCACCCGAAGGTTTCCCGACATGAGCATCAGCTTCGATAAAGCGCTCGGTATCCACGAACAAGCCCTGGGCTTCCGCGCCCAGCGTGCCGAAGTCCTGGCCAACAACATCGCCAACGCCGATACCCCGAACTACAAGGCTCGGGACCTGGACTTCTCGAAAGTGCTCGCCGAGCAGAACGAGAAAACCAAAAGCGGCACCTTCGCCCTGAACATGACCAACAGCCGTCACATCGAGGCTGAAGGCCTGGGCAATGGCGACGAGTCGTTGCTGTATCGCACGCCGATGCAACCGTCGATCGACCAGAACACCGTGGACGCCCAGCTGGAACAGTCGAACTACGCGCAAAACGCGATCGGCTTCCAGGCCAGCTTCACCCTGCTCAACAGCAAATTCAAAGGGCTGGTATCAGCCCTGCGCGGAGAGTAAGCCATGTCTCTATCCAGTGTTTTCAACATTGCCGGTAGCGGCATGAGTGCGCAGACCACGCGTTTGAACACCGTCGCTTCGAACATCGCCAACGCCGAGACGGTTTCGTCGAGCATCGACCAGACCTACCGCGCGCGTCATCCAGTGTTCGCCACCATGTTCCAGGGCGGCCAGAGCGGCGGCAGCGACTCGCTGTTCCAGAACCAGGATGCCGCCGGTCAGGGCGTGCAGGTGCTGGGTGTGGTCGAAGACCAGAGCAACCTCGAGGCGCGCTACGAGCCGAACCATCCGGCGGCCGATGCCAAGGGCTACGTCTACTACCCGAACGTCAACGTGGTTGAAGAAATGGCCGACATGATTTCTGCGAGCCGTTCGTTCCAGACCAACGCCGAAATGATGAACACCGCCAAGACCATGATGCAGAAGGTCCTGACCCTCGGTCAGTGATAAGGGACGACTCAGATGAGTGTTACCGATTCCACCAGCGGTTTGAGCCTCAACGATATCCTGGCCAATTCCTCGATCAAGACCAACGCCACGACTGACGGCCTCGCGTCGGCAACCGGCAGCGCCACGGGCAACAAGGCCCTGGGCAAGGATGCGTTCCTGCAGTTGCTGGTGACCCAGCTGAAAAACCAGAACCCGCTGGAGCCCCAGGACAATGGCGCGTTCGTGGCCCAGTTGGCGCAGTTCAGCAGCCTGGAAGGCATCACCACGCTCAACAACACCGTGAGCGGCCTGGCCAGCAACTACAACTCGTCCCAGGCCTTGCAGGCGTCGTCGCTGGTGGGCCGTTCGGTCATCGCGCCGGGCGACAAGGCTGTGGTCGATACCACCAAGAGCCTCAGTGGCACGGTGGTGGTTCCGTCTTCGGTGGTGTCCGCCACCCTGAAGATCACCGACGCCGATGGTAAGACCGTGCGCACCATCGACCTCGGTTCGCAGAAGGCCGGCAACGCCAGCTTCATCTGGGACGGCAAGAACGATGCGGGTGAGACGGTACCTGCGGGCACCTACACCTTCGGCGCCACGAGCACGATCGATGGCCAGTCCGTCGCGTTGATCACCAACCTGCCGGCGACCGTCAACAGCGTGACCATCAGCCAGACCGGCGGTGAGTTGATGCTCAATCTGGCCGGGCTGGGCAGCGTTGCCCTGTCCAAAGTACAAACCATTGGTATGTAGAGCCGACTAACACGGCACAAAGGAGTGGATGATGTCTTTCAATATCGGCCTTAGCGGTCTCTATGCAGCCAACAAACAACTGGACGTGACCGGCAACAACATCGCCAACGTCGCGACCACCGGTTTCAAATCGTCCCGTGCAGAATTCGAAGACGTGTACTCGGCGACCCGCCTGGGCACCGGCAGCAAGACCGTCGGCAACGGCGTGCGCCTGGCCAACGTTTCCCAGCAGTTCGGCCAGGGTGACGTAAGCAACACGGGTAACGTGCTCGACATGGGTATCCAGGGCAACGGTTTCTTTGTCCTGAGCAACAACGGTTCGCTGACCTACACCCGTGCCGGTACATTCAAGACCGACAAGGAAGGCTACGTCACCAACAGCGACGGTACGGCCCGCCTGCAAGGTTACGGTGTGGATGCCAACGGCAAGATCGTCAATGGCGTGCTGACCGACCTGCGCATCGACACCTCCAACCTGGCACCGAAATCCACCAGCACCGTGTCGTCGACGATCAACCTGAACTCCACCTCGGCGGTGATCGACCAGACGGTTGCGGCGAACAAGTTCGACCCGTCCAAGACCGAGACCTTTACCAAGTCGTTCAGTACCCCGATCTTCGATACTCAGGGTAACCAGCACACCATGGATCAATACATGGTCAAGACTGCAGCGAACACATGGGACACCTACACGCTGATCGATGGTCGCAACCCGGATGGCAGTGATCCTACCGTTACCGCGCCGGTTGCTTCGACCATGTCGTTCGATTCCACCGGCAAACTGACCTCGGTCAGCACGCCGGTGACGCCGCCAACCACGCCACCGACTTCGGTGATCAGCAGTGACCTGAAAATCACCAATTGGACCCCGGGCAGTGTCACCAATGGCGTCTGGACAGCCAACGGCGCCGCAGCCGATCCGGCTGGATTGACCATCGCCATGGCCAACACCACCCAGTTCAACGCCGACACCGCGCGTTCGATTCCGGCGCAGAACGGTTACGCCACTGGCCAGATCACCAACCTGACCATCGACGGCAGCGGTGTGTTGCTGGCCAACTTCAGCAACAACCAGACCAAGCCGATCGGCCAGATCTCCCTGGCCAGCTTCACCAACGAACAAGGCCTGCAGCCGGTCGGCGGCACCAGCTGGAAGGAAACCTACGCGTCGGGCATCCCGGGCTACGATGCGCCGGAGACTGGCACCCTGGGTTCGATCGTTTCCAACTCCCTGGAAGAGTCCAACGTCAACCTGACCAACGAACTGGTCGACCTGATCAAGGCGCAGAGCAACTACCAGGCGAACGCCAAGACCATCTCCACCCAGAGCACCATCATGCAGACCATCATTCAGATGGCTTGATGCTGGAAAGTGCTGTGCAGGGAGCCCCTCGAAAGAGGGGCTTTTTTGTGGCCTGAGGTTTTGTGTCGGAGGTGATGGCCTCATCGCGAGCAAGCTCGCTCCCACAGTTGATGGTGTTTATCTGGAAAGACTCGGTCCCCTGTGGGAGCGAGCTTGCTCGCGATGAGGCCAGTCCAGCCACTAATTTCTTACAGGCAAAAGAAAACCCCCGACCCGCCAGAGGCTGATCGGGGGTTTCGAGTAAGCGCCTTGCGACGCTTACCAGCTCAGCTTATTGGCAAGCTTCGCAATCCGGCTCGTCGATGGCGCAAGCCTTCGGCACTGGAGCAGGACCGGCAGGCGCTGCCAGGACCGAGTCGTCACCGTGGTTGCCGCCGCTGGAAACAGCGTTCAGCTTACCGGTGTTGATGGTCGACTTCTCGGTGCTGGTCGCGGCCAGGGCACGGAGGTAGTAGGTGGTTTTCAGACCACGGTACCAGGCCATGCGGTAGGTCACGTCCAGCTTCTTGCCCGAAGCGCCAGCGATGTACAGGTTCAGCGACTGAGCCTGGTCGATCCACTTCTGACGACGGCTTGCCGCGTCGACGATCCACTTGGTGTCCACTTCGAAGGCAGTCGCGTAGAGCTCTTTGAGTTCTTGCGGGATGCGCTCGATCTGCTGCACCGAACCGTCGTAGTACTTCAGGTCGTTGATCATGACCGAATCCCACAGGCCGCGAGCCTTCAGGTCGCGAACCAGGTACGGGTTGATCACGGTGAATTCGCCCGACAGGTTCGATTTCACATACAGGTTCTGGTAGGTCGGTTCGATCGACTGCGAAACGCCAGTGATGTTGGCGATGGTCGCGGTCGGTGCGATGGCCATGATGTTGGAGTTACGAATGCCTTTCTGTACACGGGCGCGAACCGGTGCCCAGTCCAGGGATTCGTTCAGGTCGACATCGATGTACTTCTGGCCACGGGCTTCGATCAGGATCTGTTGCGAATCCAGCGGCAGGATGCCTTTGGACCACAGCGAACCGTTGAAGGTCTCGTACGAGCCACGCTCATCGGCCAGGTCGCAGGACGCCTGGATCGCGTAGTAGCTGACCGCTTCCATCGACTTGTCGGCGAACTCGACGGCAGCATCGGAACCGTAAGGGATGTGCTGCAGGTACAGCGCGTCCTGGAAGCCCATGATGCCCAGGCCGACCGGACGGTGCTTGAAGTTGGAGTTCTGCGCTTGCGGCACCGAGTAGTAGTTGATGTCGATCACGTTATCGAGCATGCGCACGGCGGTGTTCACGGTGCGTTGCAGCTTGGCGGTGTCCAGCTTGCCGCCCACGACGTGGTTCGGCAGGTTGATCGAGCCCAGGTTGCAAACGGCGATCTCGTCCTTGTTGGTGTTCAAGGTGATCTCGGTGCACAGGTTCGAGCTGTGGACCACGCCGACGTGCTGCTGCGGGCTGCGCAGGTTGCACGGGTCCTTGAAGGTCAGCCACGGGTGGCCGGTTTCGAACAGCATGGACAGCATCTTGCGCCACAGGTCTTTGGCCTGGATGGTCTTGAACAGCTTGACCTTGCCCGGGTACTCGGTCAGGGCTTCGTAGTACTCGTAGCGCTCTTCGAAGGCCTTGCCGGTCAGGTCGTGCAGGTCCGGTACTTCGGACGGCGAGAACAGGGTCCACTTGCCGTCATCGAAGACGCGCTTCATGAACAGGTCCGGGATCCAGTTGGCGGTGTTCATGTCGTGGGTACGACGACGGTCATCACCGGTGTTCTTGCGCAGCTCGATGAACTCTTCGATGTCCATGTGCCAGGTTTCCAGGTAGGCACATACAGCGCCTTTGCGCTTGCCGCCCTGGTTAACCGCTACGGCGGTGTCGTTCACTACTTTCAGGAACGGCACGACGCCCTGGGACTTGCCGTTGGTGCCCTTGATGTACGAACCCAGCGCACGCACCGGTGTCCAGTCGTTGCCCAGGCCGCCAGCGAATTTCGACAGCATGGCGTTGTCGTGGATCGCGTGGTAGATGCCCGACAGGTCATCCGGCACGGTGGTCAGGTAGCAGCTCGACAGCTGTGGACGCAGGGTACCGGCGTTGAACAGGGTCGGAGTCGAAGCCATGTAGTCGAAGGACGACAGCAGGTTGTAGAACTCGATCGCGCGGTCTTCTTTGTGCTTCTCTTCGATTGCCAGGCCCATGGCCACACGCATGAAGAAGATCTGCGGCAGTTCGAAACGCACGCCATCCTTGTGGATGAAGTAACGGTCGTACAGGGTCTGCAGGCCCAGGTAGGTGAATTGCTGGTCGCGCTCGTGGTTGATCGCCTTGCCCAGTTTTTCCAGGTCGAAGGTGGCCAGCACAGGGTTCAGCAGTTCGAACTCGATACCTTTGGCGATGTAGGCCGGCAGCGCCTTGGCGTACAGGTCGACCATTTCGTGGTGGGTGGCGCTTTCGGCGACGCCGAGGAAACCCAGGCCTTCGCCGCGCAGGGTGTCCATCAGCAGGCGCGCGGTCACGAACGAGTAGTTCGGCTCGCGTTCAACCAGGGTACGGGCGGTCATCACCAGGGCGGTGTTGACATCGTTCAGGGCCACGCCGTCGTACAGGTTCTTCAGGGTTTCGCGCTGGATCAGGTCGCCGTCGACTTCTTCCAGGCCTTCGCACGCTTCGGTGACGATGGTGTTCAGGCGGCCCATGTCCAGTGGCGCCAGGCTGCCGTCGGCACGGGTGATGCGGATCGACGGGTGAGCGTTGACCGCTTCCTCGGCCGGTGCGTGGGCAGCGCGTTCTTTCGAACGACCGTCACGGTAGATCACGTAGTCGCGAGCGACTTTCTGCTCGCCGGCACGCATCAGGGCCAGTTCGACCTGGTCCTGGATTTCTTCGATGTGGATGGTGCCGCCCGATGGCATGCGACGCTTGAAGGTCGCGGTGACCTGTTCGGTCAGGCGGGCAACAGTGTCGTGGATTCGCGACGAGGCAGCAGCGGTGCCGCCTTCAACTGCGAGGAACGCTTTGGTGATGGCGACGGTGATTTTGTCATCGGTGTAGGGAACGACAGTGCCGTTACGCTTGATCACGCGCAGTTGGCCAGGCGCGGTGGCGGACAGATCCGAATTCGAATCAGCGGCCTGCGGCAAGGTGCCCTGCGGGTTCTCGCGAGTTGTGTCGGTTTGCATGGGGGAGTGTCTCCACATTCTCTATGTTTGTTTGGGCACCATCACGGTGCCCACCGTTCCGTCCTGAAGCACTACAACCGGCGAGCGCCGGGCATAACGACTTCGGGACAGTAGGAAGGGGGCTTTATCGAGCGCCGCTTCCATGCCGAAGTCTTTGGTCTCACGCCTTGGGCCTGAAACCTTGGTCCTTTGCAGGTGACAGTTGGGACTGCAACACCCGTACCGTTTTCACCACTCTGGGCCGAAATACAGTAGCCATCCGCATGCGCGGTTTGGTCTTTCGAAAATACGTTTGGTTCAACCGGACAGAGGCAGTAAAAGCGCTTGAAATTGGTGTCTGGTTTGTGTTTGGTTTTTCGCGCAAAACCCTATATCTAGGGTTTTTTTAGCGCCGGGCTACAAGATAATGCGTTTTAGGGGGGGATTGCAACGTACTACCTGTGGATAAACCTGTGCGTAAATTGTGTGTGAAAGAGGGAACCGGCGTGTAGGCCGCGACACTGCTGGACCGGACCTTTTTTCAGGGATTTTCTACGATCGAAAACGCTCGATCGGATTTTTAAGGGCGCGAACCCTATCACAAAAAACCGCTTCGTCCGAACGCATTTACCTGCTTGTGTTCTCGACGGGCGGCGTTTATACAATCGGCCCAGCGTGTATACATATTTGTCCCCCCGAATCATTACAAAAAAGACGGGCGGATCCTTCCTTATTGGTGTTTTTGGCAAGCAGAGGTCACCCGTGGAGCAAGAAGCCTGGCAGGTATTGATTGTGGAGGACGACCAGCGACTGGCTGAACTGACCCGCGATTACCTGGAAGCCAATGGCCTGCGTGTATCGATCGAAGGCGATGGTGCACTCGCTGCGAACCGCATCATCAAGGAACAACCGGACCTGGTGATCCTCGACCTGATGCTCCCCGGCGAAGATGGCCTGAGCATTTGCCGCAAGGTCCGCGCCCGCTATGACGGCCCGATCCTGATGCTCACCGCCCGCACCGATGACACTGACCAGATTCTTGGCCTGGACCTCGGCGCTGACGACTACGTCTGCAAGCCGGTACGCCCGCGTCTGTTGCTGGCGCGCATCCAGGCCTTGCTGCGTCGCAGTGAAGCACCCGAAGCCGCCCCGGAAAAACAGCGGCGTCTACAGTTCGGCCCGCTGATCGTCGACAACGCCTTGCGCGAAGCCTGGTTGCAGGGCAACGGCATCGAGCTGACGAGCGCCGAATTCGACTTGCTCTGGCTGTTGGTGGCCAATGCCGGGCGCATCCTCTCCCGGGAGGAGATCTTCACTGCGCTGCGGGGCATCGGCTATGACGGTCAGGACCGCTCCATCGATGTGCGCATCTCGCGCATCCGCCCGAAGATCGGCGATGACCCGGAGCATCCGCGGCTGATCAAGACCGTGCGCAGCAAAGGCTATCTGTTCGTTCCCGAGGCTTGCGTAGACCAGACCCTGTGAACTCGATCTTCCTGCGTATCTATGGCGGCATGTGCGCCGCGCTGATTCTGGTGGCGGTGCTCGGTGTGCTGGCGTTGCACCTGCTCAATCAGGTGCGCAGCGAGCAATACCGCGAGCGTCTGGCCCACGGCACATTCACGCTGATGGCCGACAACCTGCAACCGATGAACCAGACCGAGCGCCACCGGGCCTTGCTGGTGTGGGAGCGGCTGCTGGGGATTCCGCTGGCGCTGAAAACCTTTGCCGGGACCGACCTCGACCTGGCCCAGCGCACCCGTGTGTTGCGTGGCCAGGCATTGGTGGAACAGACCGGGCCGCACGCGGCGAAGGTATACAAGCTGGTGAGCGACAAGGAACAGTTGATGCTCACCGGGGAAGTGCAGCAGATCAGCGAGCAACTGGCCCGGGCGACCATCTACCTGTTGACCGATGAACTGGTGCGCACCCCGGTAGCCGACCAGCCCTTGCGCCTGGCGCAATTAAAGGAAAGCAAGGGCTTCGGCTTCGACCTGCGCCTGGTCACGGTTGACGAGGCGGACATGGACGAAGACCAGCGCCGCCGGGTGTCCGAGGGCGACACTGTGATGGCGTTGGGCAAGGGCGGCGATTCGATCCGGGTATTTGCTGGCATGGTCGGCACGCCGTGGGTCCTGGAAATCGGCCCGTTGTATCAGATGAATCCTTATCCGCCGGAATGGCTGGTGCTGATCGCCGCGCTGGGCCTGACGCTGATCGGCTTGATCGTTTATCTGCTGGTGCGTCAGCTGGAGCGCCGCTTGCGTGGCCTCGAGGCCGCCGCCACGCGCATCGCCAAGGGCAGTCTGGAAACCCGCGTGCCTGCGCGCGGCGCGGATTCTGTGGGGCGGTTGGCGTCGGCGTTCAACGGTATGGCCGAGCACTTGCAGCAGTTGCTGGCGATCCAGCGCGAACTGGTGCGCGCGGTGTCCCACGAATTGCGCACGCCGGTGGCCCGCCTGCGCTTTGGCCTGGAGATGATCGGTTCGGCCACCACGCCGCAAGCCCTGGAAAAATACTGCCAGGGCATGGACCACGACATCGAGGATCTCGACCGGTTGGTGGACGAGATGCTGACCTACGCGCGGCTCGAACAGGGTTCGCCGGCGCTGAACTTTCAGCGGATCGATCTGGATGCCTTGGTCAATCAGGTGATCGAAGAGCTGGCGCCATTGCGTGCCGATGTCACGGTGCAGCGGGGGTTGTGCCTGTCGGCGGCCGATAACGACGACGCCTGGGTCGAGGCCGAACCGCGTTATCTGCACCGGGCGATCCAGAACCTGGTGAGCAACGCTATGCGTCATGCGCAATCACGGGTGACTATCAGTTATCAGGTGGGGCAGCAGCGATGCCGGGTGGATATCGAGGATGACGGGCCGGGTGTGCCGGAGTCGGCGTGGGAGAAGATCTTCACGCCGTTCCTGCGACTCGACGACAGCCGCACCCGGGCGTCAGGCGGGCATGGATTGGGGTTGTCGATCGTGCGGCGAATCATCCATTGGCATGGCGGGCGGGCATTGATTGGCAAGAGCAAGAGCCTGGGCGGGGCGTGCTTCAGTCTGAGTTGGCCGCGCAATCAGGAGAAGCGTTGAGCCTTGTGTTGTCTGATAGGACCCCATCGCGAGCARGCTCGCTCCCACACTGGATCTATGTCACGCCACAAATCCCTGTGGGAGCGAGCTTGCTCGCGATGGGGCCCGAATGGGCGCCAATAAACCTCAGGCCTTGATGCTGACCACGCTCAACAACTGCCCATCCTTGACCCCGAACTGCGCATCCAGCTCGGTGCCGTTGCGCCATTCGCTGGACAAATCAGTAAGCAATCGCAACCGCACCTCACCCGACTCACGCCATTCCAGCACTTCGGCGTGTTCGAAGTAAAAACGTTGCTGAACGATCGGATAGAGCGCCTTGAACAGGCTTTCCTTGACCGAGAACGTCAGGGTGACCAGCAACGCCCGTTGATCGTGATCACCGGCCGCCATGCGCTGTAGCTCCGGCGGGTTGAGGATTTCCCCGGCCAGGCGTTCGGCCCGTTCGGCATTGAGCAGGTTTTCCAGATCCATGCCCAGGCCGCGCCAATGGCTTTTGTTCGCCACGATCGCCGCGGCCCGGCCAGTGCTGTGGGTGATCGAGCCAGTGATATGAGCAGGCCAGACCGGTGCCCGGTCTTCACCGATGGCCGGAATGAAGCTCAAACCTTCGAGCCGCTGTAACGCAGCCCGGGCACACACCCGCCCGGCGAGAAACTCTGCCTGTCGTTTGGCGACCGAGCGCTGGATGCTCGCCGGCGCTTCGACAGCGCTGCGCTGAAAGTCATCGCTGGCCAGTCGGGCGCTATCGAAGTGAGTGCTCAACAGGACCGTATCGGGCAGCACAAACGGCAGCGGCCAATGGTCATCGAGGGGCGTGCAGCAGACGGGCAGGGCGGGGGCTGAATTCATGGGGGGCATTTTGCCGGGTTGCCTTGGGACTGGGTAGTGCAAAGCTTCAGATCGGGTTTGCTGCCTTYGCGAGCAGGCTCGCACACAGTGGATTTGTGTCGCTGCACAATTCCTGTGGGAGCGAGCCTGCTCGCGAAGCGGTCTACCGGCTCAGCTGAAGATCTTCTTGAAAAACGCCTGCATGTCCGCCCAGGATTTTTCATCCGCGGCCTTGTTGTAGCCGATGTCCGGCCCGCCATGATCGCCATGGCTTAGCCGGTCGGCATCCGGGTTGGTGAAGCCGTGCCTGGCGCCGTCGAGGCTGACGAATTTGTAGTCGGCGCCGGCCTTGTCCATCTCGTTCTTGAAAGCCGTGATGTTTTCCGGGGTGACGATGCTGTCCAGCGACCCGTGTTCCACAAGGATCTTCGCCTTGACGCTGCCTGGCGTTGCCGGCGTGTTGGTCGCCAAGGCGCCATGGAAACTCACCACGCCTGCCAATGGCACGCCCTGTCTTGCGGCGTTGAGCACCACGCCACCACCGAAGCAGTAGCCGATGGCGGCGATTTTATGCGGATCGGTTTGCGGTTGTTTTTTCAGCAGGTCGAGCCCGGCCTGAAACCTCGCGCTCGACACGGCACTGTCTTTTGCCACGGCTTGCATGAACGCCATGGCGTCTTTGGGGTGCTCGGTATTTTTGCCATCACCGTACATGTCAATGGCCAGGGCGCTGTAGCCCAGGCTGGCGAGATCCCGGGCGCGGCGCTTGGCGTACTCGTTCAGGCCCCAGAACTCATGCACCACCACGACCCCGGCGCGCGGGCCCTTGATCGCATCGTCATAGGCGTAATAGCCGATCATTTTCGTGCCGTCGGCACTTTGGTAGGGGATTTCCCGGGTCTGGATGGCGGCCTGGCTGAGCCCGCACAAGGCCAGTAGGAGGACGGCGAAGAACATGCGCATGGTCGAAACTCCTGTTGAAACGTGTCGAAACATTCGGGAAAGGGCGGTTCAGCCCAGGTTCAGAGTGCGTTCAGGGGGAGTTCAGGACCCGCTGCGTAACCTTGCCCCGTACCCAAAAAACAAACGGCACATGAGGTAACTCCCCAATGACTGCATTCAAAAAACTGCTTCTGGCAATCACGGTTCTGGGCGCAAGCTCCGCAGCCTTCGCGTCCGACGACAACTTCGCCAGCCTTACTCTTGGACAGACCAGCGACAAGGTCAAAAAGTCCCACGCCCTGAACGACAACCTCAATCACCCGAACGCCGATGGCGTGATCGGCAAGGACACTACCTGGGGTGTTCGTCTGGGCCAGCAAAATACCAAGGGCCGCTACTACGCCACATACGACAATGTATCGGGCTCGCACAACGGCATTAAACTGCGTCAGGAAAACCTCCTGGGCAGCTACGATCTGTTTTACCCGGTGGGCGGCAGCACCAGGCTGTTCGGTGGTGCCACGGCCGGCCTGACCAAAATGACTCAGGAATCGCCGGGCTTCAGCCGCGACAGCAATATTGGCTACGCCATCGGTGGTCAGGCGGGTGTGTTGCAACAGGTTTCGCAGAACACCTCGGTTGAACTGGGTTACCGTTACCTGCGTAGCAACGCCAGCACTGAGATGAGCGAGCGCGGTGGCAACAAGCAGGGTTCGCTGGACCTGACCAGCAGCGCCCAGACTTACCTGTCCGCCAACTACGCTTTCTAACAAGGGCATGCGCCAACGCGAAACCTGTAGGAGCGAGCTYGCTCCGGGCGGCGATCCGACGAAAGCGGTGTGTCAGGCAACATCAATGTTGACTGTGCCGCCGTCTTCGTCGGATCGCCGCCCGGAGCRAGCTCGCTCCTACAGTGACCGTTGCCATGTTAGCTATTGAGGTGAGACGTTGTGCTTTTGGAGATGTTGATTTGCCCGGGAGAGCGTTATGAAACTGCTGGTCGTCGAAGATGAAGCGCTGCTGCGTCATCACCTGAAAACCCGCCTGACGGAAAGCGGCCACGTGGTCGAGTCGGTGGCTAACGCCGAGGAGGCGCTGTACCAGACCGCGCAGTTCAACTTTGACCTGGCGGTGATCGACCTCGGACTGCCGGGCATGAGCGGGCTCGACCTGATCCGCCAGTTGCGCTCAAGCGGCAAAACCTTCCCGATACTGATCCTCACCGCGCGCGGCAACTGGCAGGACAAGGTCGAAGGCCTGGCCGCCGGCGCCGACGATTACGTGGTCAAGCCGTTTCAGTTCGAAGAACTGGAGGCCCGCCTGAATGCCTTGTTGCGCCGCTCCAGCGGATTTACCCAGTCGACCATCGTTGCTGGCCCGTTGCTGCTGGACCTGAACCGTAAGCAGGCGTCCCTCGACGAACAGCCGCTGGCACTGACCGCGTATGAGTACCGCATCCTCGAATACCTGATGCGCCATCACCAGCAAGTGGTGCCCAAGGACCGCTTGATGGAACAGCTCTACCCGGATGACGACGAGCGCGATCCGAATGTGATCGAGGTGCTGGTCGGCCGTCTGCGCCGCAAACTGGAGGGGCCGGGCGGGTTCAAACCGATCGACACCGTGCGCGGCCTGGGCTACCTGTTCAATGAGCGTTGCACTTGATCCGTTCGCTGCGCATTCGCTTGATGCTCGCTGCCACGCTGTTGGCGGTGTTGTTCATGCTGGCGCTGCTGCCGGCGATGCAAGGTGCCTTCAGCCTGGCGTTGCAGGACTCCATCGAGCAGCGTCTGGCTTCGGACGTGACCACGCTGATCTCTGCCGCACGGGTGGAGAACAACAGTCTGCAGATGCCGGCGCAATTGCCTGACGAACGCTTCAACCTCACCGACAGCCGACTGCTTGGCTACATCTATGACCGTGAAGGGCATCTGGTCTGGCGTTCGAAGGCGACCCAGGAAGAACGCATCAATTACAAGCCGCGCTACGACGGGCGTGGCAACGAGTTTGCGCGGATCCGCGAAGCCAATGGCCAGGAGTTCTTCGTCTACGACGTCGAGGTCAAGTTGCTCGGCGGTAAAAGTGCAGCCTTCAGCATCGTGGCGCTGCAGCCGGTTCGCGAGTACGAACTGACCCTCGAAGGCTTGCGGGAAAATCTTTATCTGGGTTTTGGCGCGGCACTGCTGGTGCTGCTGGCGTTGCTGTGGATCGGACTGACCTGGGGCTTGCAGGCATTGCGGCGCTTGAGCCAGGAACTGGACCAGATCGAAGGTGGCACCCGCGAAAGCCTCAGTGAGGAACATCCCCGTGAATTGTTGCGCCTGACCGGTTCTCTCAACCGTTTGCTGCACAGTGAACGTGAGCAGCGCAGTCGCTACCGTGATTCCCTCGATGACCTGGCACATAGCCTGAAAACGCCGCTGGCGGTGTTGCAAGGCGTCAGTGAAGACCTGGCCCAGCGTCCTGAGGATCGCGATCAGGCCTGGGTGTTGCAAACCCAGATCGAACGCATGAGCCAGCAGATCAGCTACCAATTGCAGCGCGCCAGCCTGCGCAAAAGCGGTCTGGTACGTCATCAGGTGCGCTTGCACCCGGTACTGAAAAGCCTGTGCGACACACTGGACAAGGTCTATCGCGACAAGCGCGTGCACGTCGCGTTCGATTTGCCCGACCCGTGTTACGTACCGATCGAGCAAGGCGCTCTATTGGAGATGATGGGCAATTTGCTGGAAAACGCCTATCGCCTGTGCCTGGGCGAAATACGCATCAGTGTGCGTGAAACTCTCAGCGGCACCGAGTTGTGTGTCGAGGACGACGGCCCCGGCGTACCACAAAATCAGCGCGCACGGATTCTCGAGCGCGGAGAGCGTCTGGATCGCCAGCACCCGGGGCAGGGCATCGGCCTGGCGGTGGTCAAGGACATCATCGAGAGCTACAGCGCCAAGCTGACCTTGGGTGATTCACCGATGGGCGGTGCGGCGTTCCGGATTCTTTTTCCGGTGGTTTGACCTGAGGTTTGATAGTGTTCTTTCGAGCCTCTTCGCGGGCTTGCCCGCGAAGAGGCCAGTGAAGACACCAAAAAATTCAGCCTTGAACCTCAGTGTTCCTGCGCCCGATAAGCCCCCGGTGTCAGCCCCGTCCACTTCTTGAACGCCCGGTGAAACGCCGACGGTTCGGAAAACCCCAGCTGCTCGGCGATCTGTTGCAACGACAGGTCAGCGCGGCTCAGGTGATAAATCGCGATGTCCCGGCGCAACTGGTCCTTCAATTCCTGAAAGCTCGAACCCTCTTCCCGCAAATGCCGGCGCAAGGTCTGCGGACTGATGTGCAGGTGGGCGGCCACGGCTTCCAGGTCGGGCCAGCGTGAACTGTCGCGACTGAGCAAGCGCCGCAGGCGGCTGCTCAAACTGTCGCCGTCATCCGGACGCGAGAGCAGGTCGGCGGGGGAGCGCTCGAGGAAATGCTTGAGGGTGCGTTCGTCCTGCAACAGCGGCATGGCCAGGTAGCGGCTGTGAAACAACAGGCTGCTCTGGGGCCTTGAAAACTCAAGCGGACAGGAAAACAACAGGTCGTACTCGGCGCCGTGTTCGGGCCGGGGGTAGCTGAACGAGGCCTGTTCCAGGCGAATACGCTGGCCGATCAGCCAGCTGCCGAAACGGTGCCAGATCACCAGCAGGCTTTCGCTGAGGAAATGGTCCGGGTCCCAGAGTTGCGAATCGTCCAGGCTCAGGCGCACCCATTCATCTTCTCGGCTCAGGGTCAAACGCGGAGCCCCGGGGAATAGGCTATAAAACAATAAGCCGCGATTGAGTGCCTTATCCAGGTTGCGACAGTGAATCACGGCATGGCACATCATCGCGAAGCTGCCCGGCCTGCTTGGGGCTTGCCCGAACCCCAGGTACTCGTCGTCCAGCGCCAGCCATAACGCCTGGATCAGTTGGGTGAATTGCTCAGGCGCGATGCGTGCCCGGGGCTCGTCCAGTAACTCGGGGCTGATCCCCAGTTGTTGTAGCACGCCGCAATAGTCGTAGCCGTGCCGACGCGCACCACCAAGGGCAGCGCGGGCGAAATGACTGGCGATGGTGCGTTCGCGCATGGCAGCAGATCTGACCGTTGATCGACGGATGTTAGCTGCGCACCGTGGGCATGAACAGGGCGGATATCCGCCAAATAGCAGGACGACTTTTAATTGAAGGGCGGAAATCCGCCACATGTTTGTAACCGTTCGGTGACAGGGATTCGCTGCAACCCCAGAGATCAACAGGCTTGCAGGGATTTTACGGAAGGTGGCACGGGCCTTGCGATACAACGTGCAGATGCCTGCCGTTGCGCAGCTCGAAAAAACAAATCCCTCCAGTGCAGGAGGGTTCGCAATTGCGGTGTTGCGGGCAACAGATGGATGTTGTCACCGGGCACCCTTGAGGAACTTTGCAATGACGACTCGTCAGCCACTGTACAAATCCCTGTATTTCCAGGTGATCGTTGCAATTGTCATCGGTATTTTGCTCGGTCACTTCTATCCGCAGCTCGGTGTGGCGGTAAAGCCGCTGGGTGACGGGTTCATCAAACTGATCAAAATGATCATCGCCCCGATCATCTTCTGCACCGTCGTCAGCGGTATCGCCGGCATGCAGGACATGAAAGCGGTCGGCAAGACTGGCGGTTACGCACTCCTTTACTTTGAAATCGTTTCGACCATCGCTTTGCTGGTGGGTCTGGTCGTGGTCAACGTCGTGCAGCCAGGTGCTGGCATGCACATCGACGTAAGCACCCTGGATGCCTCCAAAGTCGCTACCTACGTAGCGGCTGGTGCTGATCAAAGTGTCATCGGCTTCCTCCTCAACGTGATCCCGGCCACCATCGTTGGCGCATTCGCCACGGGCGACATCCTGCAAGTGCTGATGTTCTCGGTGATCTTCGGTTTCGCCCTGCATCGCCTGGGTGCCTACGGCAAGCCGCTGCTGGACTTCATCGATCGCTTCGCCCATGTGATGTTCAACATCATCAACATGATCATGAAGCTCGCGCCGATCGGTGCCTTCGGTGCCATGGCGTTCACCATCGGTGCCTACGGTGTCGGCTCGCTGGTGCAACTGGGTCAACTGATGGCGTGCTTCTACATCACTTGCCTGCTGTTCATTCTGATCGTGCTGGGCTCCATCGCTCGCATGCATGGCTTCAGCGTGCTGAAGATGATCCGCTACATCCGTGAAGAACTGCTGATCGTGCTCGGTACTTCTTCTTCGGAATCGGTGCTGCCACGCATGCTGGTCAAGATGGAGCGTCTGGGCGCGAAGAAATCCGTGGTAGGCCTGGTGATCCCGACCGGCTACTCGTTCAACCTCGACGGTACCGCGATCTACCTGACCATGGCGGCCGTGTTCATTGCCCAGGCAACTGACACCCACATGGACATCACGCACCAGATCACCCTGCTGGTGGTGTTGTTGCTGTCCTCCAAAGGCGCCGCCGGTGTGACCGGTTCGGGTTTCATCGTACTGGCTGCGACCCTGTCCGCCGTGGGCCACCTGCCGGTTGCCGGCCTGGCGCTGATCCTCGGCATCGACCGCTTCATGTCCGAAGCCCGTGCCCTGACCAACCTGGTCGGTAACGCCGTTGCCACTATCGTCGTGGCCAAGTGGGTCAAGGAACTGGACACCGACGTGCTGCAAGCCGAGCTGGCTTCGGGCGGTCGCGGCATTGCCGACGAGCCTAAAGACGATGTTCTGGGCCACGTCGAAGGGGCAACCCCGACGAACGCCAAGTAAGCCTTGTTGTAATGAAAAACCCGCTTCGGCGGGTTTTTTCATGCCCGGCGATTGAGCGTAACGGTCACTGCGCGTGGCGTATAAGGTGATTGCTGCAAAGCAATCGGCTGCCTAGGCTGTGGGCATCGTTAAGGGAGAACGCTCATGCTCGGTCCACTGGCATCACTCAAGGTTCTGGATTTCTCGACACTGCTGCCGGGGCCGTTCGCCTCGTTGCTGCTGGCGGACATGGGCGCCGAGGTGCTGCGCATCGAATCACCGACGCGCATGGATCTGCTGCGAGTGTTGCCACCCCATGATCAAGGCGTGTCAGCCAGTCATGCCTACCTCAACCGCAACAAACGCAGCCTCGCCCTGGACCTCAAACAGCCTGAGGCCCTTGAGGTGATCAGGTCGTTGCTACAGGGCTACGACATTGTGCTCGAGCAGTTTCGCCCGGGTGTCATGGAGCGTCTGGGCCTGGGCTACGAAGCCCTGAAGGCGATCAATCCCAAATTGATTTATGTGTCGATCACCGGCTACGGCCAGACCGGCCCCTACAAGGACCGCGCCGGCCATGACATCAACTACCTGGCCCTGTCCGGGCTGGCGAGTTACACAGGTCGTGCCGACAGTGGGCCGCTGCCGTTGGGCATGCAGGTGGCGGATGTTGCCGGTGGTTCGCTGCACGGGGTGATTGGCTTGCTGGCGGCGGTCATTGCCCGACAGCAAACCGGTCAGGGCCAGCACCTGGATGTCAGCATGACCGACTGCTCGTTCAGCCTGAATGCGCTGGCAGGTGCCGGGTATCTGGCCTGTGGCGTCGAGCCGGGGCCGGAAGACCAGGTGCTCAATGGCGGCAGCTTTTACGATTACTACCGATCCCGGGATGGGCGCTGGCTGTCGGTGGGCAGCCTGGAACCGGCATTCATGAAACAGTTGTGCGCGGTGTTGGGGCTTGAGGAACTGGCCGGCCTCGGCCTGTCTGCGGCGCACCAGCAACAGCTTAAAGCCGCGCTGAAGGTCGAATTCGAAAAGTATGACTTTGCCGAGTTGTGCGCGCTTTTCGCGGAGCTGGATGCTTGTGTCGAGCCGGTGTTGAGCCTGGGGGAGGCGCTGAGTCATCCGCAGTTGCAGGCGCGGGAGTTGGTGACCGATGTGCCCCGTGGCGATGGCTCGACCCAGTCACAGATGGCTTGTCCGCTGAAGTTTTCGCAAGGTTTGCCTGAGCCCCGGCATATTGGCGCGGCGTTGGGGCAGCATACGGATCAGGTGTTGGGGGAGTTGGGGTTTAGCATTGAGCGGATCGAACAGTTGCGGCGATCCAAGGTGATTCTCTAGTGCCTGTCAGGCCGCCATCGCGAGCAGGCTCGCTCCCACATTGGGTTTGTGTCACGCCAAAGATCCCCTGTGGGAGCGAGCCTGCTCGCGATRGCGGCGTCACAAACACTGAAAATCCAACTACTCGACCCGCATCTCCCCACTGAACACCAGGGTATTGCGACACCGCCGGCACAAATACCGCCGACCTTGCCGAACCAGGCTGTGGCGCTGGGCGGAAAACGGGAAGTCGCTGTCGGCGCACGGGCATTTGTAGATGTAGCGGGTCACGCGGCGGCGTTTGACGTCATAGGTGTGGCAGCGGTTGGGCGGCAGTTCGTACACGCCGCGCATGATCAATTGCCACTCTTCGCCATGGGGCTGAATGCGGTCGCCGAACAACTGATGGGCGATCAGGTGCGCGACCTCATGGGCCACGGTCTGCTTGAGGAAGTCTTCGGTGTTTTCCTGGTACAACTGCGGATTGAAGCGCAGCAGGTTTTCGTGCAGATGCGCGACACCGGCTTTTTGCCCGCGCAGCTTGAGGCTCACCACGGGTCGCTTGAAGGGTCGTTTGAAAAAGGATTCGGCTTGTTGGAAACAGTCTTCGACGCGGGTATTGAGTTGCTCGGGCATGCTTGATGGATCTCCAGAGACGTCGAGTATGCCGCAACCCTCGGGCCTTGCGAATCGCCAAGGTGCCGAATGGTTGTGTGTCTGCTCGTTGCTGAAGAATGAAAAGGCCGCCTTGCGGCGGCCTGTGTCGGTCGTTTCTGATTATCAGTGATGAGCGGCTAACTGGTATAGACCGGCCCCACGCCGAGTCCCCAGACAATCACGGTGAACGCCATGATGGCGACCAGCACCACCAGGCCTACGGCGAGCACCGAACTTGAAAACAGGAAGCCCTCGTCAGATGGAATGTTCATGAATGTCGGCAAGCCCACGTACAGCAAGTACACCGTGTAGCAGATGGCGGCGGTGCCGACGATCATCCCCAGCCACAAGTGCGGGTACAAGGCGGCGAGGCCGCCGATGAACAGCGGTGTAGCGGTGTAGGTTGCAAACGCAATGCAGCGGGCCAGGCTTGGGTTGGCGTCATAGGTGCGGGCCATCCAGTGAATGAATGCGCCCATTACCGCGACACCGCCGAGCATCGCCAGGTACGACATGATCGTCATCCATATCGCGCTTTCTACGGTCAGCATTACGGGAGGTCGATTGCCGATGACCCAGCCGACCTGTGTGGTGCCAATAAAGGCAGACACGGCGGGGATCGCCGCCAGGATCAGCGTATGGGTCAGGTACATGTGGCTGATGCTTTCCTCCTGATCGCCACGGATTTCTTTCCATTCTTGGTCAGGGTGGGTGAAGAGCCCCACTACGTGATGGATCATGCCAGTCACTCCTCTTGTTTTACCGTCGCCCCCCAGTGGAGCGCCTACGGGCCAATGCGGCCAAGCAAGTCATAGGTCTGAATTTGTATGTGACCTTATGTCGCAGTATAGGGATGAGTTTCCCTAGAGGAAGTAGGGGCTTTAGAGCAAATCGCGCTGTAAACCCCAGGCCTAATCGCGGTTGCGTCTGTAGGAGCTGCCGAAGGCTCGGTCCGCCCTCGGGCGATCTTTTGATCTTTGGCCATTTCAGCGCCACCGAAGATCAAAATCAAAAGATCGCAGCCTTCGGCAGCTCCTACAGGTCGATTTTTTGCGTAAAATGCCGGCCTTTCGTCACACCTCACGGATTTCGCGTCATGGGCACTCTCACGGTCAACCAGAACAAACTGCAAAAGCGCCTTCGCCGACAGGCCGGTGAGGCGGTTGCCGATTTCAACATGATTGAAGACGGCGACAAGGTCATGGTCTGCCTGTCCGGTGGCAAGGACAGCTACACCATGCTCGACGTGCTGATGCACTTGCAGAAGGTCGCGCCGATCAAGTTCGAGATCGTGGCCGTGAACATGGACCAGAAGCAGCCGGGCTTCCCGGAGCACGTGCTGCCGGCCTACCTCAAAGAACTGGGTATCGAGTACCACATCGTCGAGAAAGACACTTACTCGGTGGTCAAGGAGCTCATCCCGGAAGGCAAGACCACCTGCTCGCTGTGCTCGCGTCTGCGTCGCGGAACGCTCTACACCTTCGCCGACGAAATCGGCGCGACCAAGATGGCCCTCGGTCACCACCGCGACGACATCGTCGAAACGTTCTTCCTGAACATGTTCTTCAACGGTTCGCTCAAGGCCATGCCACCGAAGTTGCGCGCCGACGATGGCCGTAACGTGGTGATCCGCCCGCTGGCCTACTGCAACGAAAAAGACATCCAGGCCTACTCGGACTTCAAGCAATTCCCGATCATCCCGTGCAACCTCTGTGGCTCCCAGGAAAACCTGCAGCGTCAGGTGGTCAAGGAAATGCTGCTGGACTGGGAGCGCAAGACCCCGGGCCGTACCGAGAGCATTTTCCGCAGCCTGCAGAACGTGATCCCGTCACAACTGGCGGACCGCAACCTGTTCGACTTCAGTCGACATCAATGTTGAATGACTAACCGCGATCGCGAGCAGGCTCACTCCTACATTTGTTTATTGTTTCAACCTCCAGGAGAGGGCATGCGCGACTACAAGTGGCTGAACGAGTACTGCTTGAACCGTTTCGGTTCAGCGGCTGAACTGGAAGCCCACCTGCCCGTTCCCAAGACTCCCGCGCAACTGCGCAAGATCAGCGACGATCGCTACCTCTCGATGATGGCGCTACGGGTATTCCGCGCCGGGCTAAAGCACAGCCTGGTGGATGCCAAGTGGCCGGCCTTCGAAGAAGTGTTCTTCAAGTTCGACCCGGAGAAAGTCGTGCTGATGAGCGCCGAACACCTGGAGCGGCTGATGCAGGACACGCGGATCATCCGTCACCTGGGCAAGCTCAAGAGTGTGCCGCGCAATGCGCAGTTCATACTGGACGTGGCCCATGAAAAGGGCAGCTTCGGCGCGCTGATCGCCGATTGGCCGGTGACCGATATCGTCGGGCTCTGGACCTTTCTGAAAAAACGCGGACATCAGTTGGGCGGTCTGTCTGCCCCGCGCTTCTTGCGGATGATCGGCAAGGACACCTTTGTACCGAGCTATGACG